>JAPUKX010000063.1 GCA_027295435.1 Planctomycetota bacterium
AATCTCGCCGTCGCGGACATCTCTGGTGTGGCCGATGCGCCGGACGGTTGCGTCGATGCGTTCGACCTCGCAGCGCTGCTGGCCAACTGGTGCTCCGTCGCTGGCGGCAACCCCTGCGGCACTTGCTTCCCGTAGGCGATGCCCGGCCAACTAGCGCGTGTACCCCCACCCCCGGCCTCATCCGCCAGGGGTTTTCTTTGAGGGCTGAGGAGAGCCGGGGCGTGTCGCCCCGGTGAATGTACACACACGCGTTGCGTCCGAATCCACAACGACGCCGGGCGTCCACCGGGCTGATCCGCCGCAGGCGGACCCGGCTCACTTGGGCGGCACGCGCCGGCTCGGTGGTTGACACAACCCGGCCGGCGGCGCGGTATCCTGTACCCATGCCCGCCAAGAAGCTCAAGCAGTTCCTGGACGGCCACAAGGTCAAGTACCTGGCGATCAGTCATTCGCCGGTCTACACGGCCCAGGAGATCGCGGCGTCGGCCCATGTGCCGGGCAAGGAGCTGGCGAAGACGGTCATCGTGAAGGTGGACGGCCGGATGGCCATGGCCGTGCTGCCCGCGACGCGTCAGGTCGATTTCAAGCTGCTCAAGAAGGCGCTTGCGGCCAAAAAGGTCGAGCTTGCGTCTGAGGGGGAGTTTGCCGATCGCTTTCCCGAGTGCGAGCCGGGGGCGATGCCGCCGTTCGGCAATCTGTACGACATGGAGGTCTACGTCGCCGAGCCCCTCGCCCAGGACGAGGAGATCGCCTTCAACGCCGGCAGCCACACGGAGCTGATTCGGCTCGCCTACGAGGACTTCGAGCGGCTGGCCAAGCCCAAGGTGCTGCGGTTCACCGAGAGCTAAGAAGACTCACCACAGTGGCGCAGAGGGGAATGATCTGTTTAGCCGCGAGCTCAGGTGAACCGTTCTTGCAGGCGATTCAGCAACGTCTCGAACACCGAATCGGGGTCAGCGGCTGCGGCGATGAGAAGGTACTTTTCCGGTTGGGCTTCGACCTGGTCCAGATATCCTTGCCGTACTCTCGCATGGAATGCAGGGCTTCTGCGCTCCATTCGATCGCGGGCCGGCGAATCGGGAAGGCGAGCACCGGCAACCCGCTGATCGACATCGAAGATGACGGTAAGGTCCGGCCAGCTCGATTGCACGGCAACGCGGCCTACGGCCAGGATCTCTTCGGGGCTCAACCCGCCGGCGGCGCCCTGATAGGCCAGGGTGGAGCTGATGAACCGATCGGCCAGCACCAGCTCGCCGCGCTGTAGCGCCGGGGCGATGGTTTGCTCGACCAACTGGGCCCGGCTGGCCATGTACAGCATCATTTCGCAGCGAACGCTCATCTCGGGGCTTGCGGGGTCGAGCAGGATGCGGCGAATCTGCTCGCCGAACGCGGTCCCGCCCGGCTCGCGGACCTCGCACACCCCAAGACCGGCTTGGCGGCAATGCTCGGCAAACCGATCGAACTGCGTGGTTTTGCCCGACCCGTCGGGCCCGTCAAAGACGATGAACTTGCCGCCAAGATGGGTGATCCACGGGCTCATCGCAGCGACTATGCACACTGCGTGACCGCTTGGCAAGGTCGCGATGCCTCAAGCGTCCAACCTTCCGCATATGATCGTGACGGCATGCGAATCGAGGTTCGAGACGCGTCGCGGCGGAGGATCGGCAGGATCGAGGTTGACCCGGCCCGGCGTCCCACCCGAGTAAACATCGAGGGCGCGGACCGCGAGGTGTTCCTCGATTGGGACAGGGCCTTGGATGATGCGAGGCATCTGCGCCGCTGTGTGGTCTGCGGATGCAGCGAGCTGTTTCGAGCCAAGGCGTTCCCTCAGGTCACCAGCTTCGTGGTGGTGCTGGCCTTCGCCGGTGCGGTCGTTGGTGCGTTGGGATACGCGACCACACCCCCGATCCTGGTGGCAATGGTTGTCGTGCTGGCAGCGGACGTGGTGATCCTGTTGCTGGCCAGGCAGCGGCTGGTCTGTCACCGCTGCCGATCGAGCTATCACGGGCTGCCGGTTGCTCGATACCATCGAGCATGGGACCGGGCCGTGGCCGAGCGCCATTCGCCGGCACCACAGCCCGCGCCGCTTCGGACCAGCCCACGCATAAGGACCTGGCTGAAGCGCATCACGCGGGAACGTACAACCACATGAGCCGCCAACGGACGCTGGTGCTGCTGGGCGGCGGCGGGCATGGGGCAGTCGTTGCCGAGGCCGCGCGTGCGGGCGGATGGTTGGTCGTCGGCTTCCTCGATGATGACGAGCACCATCCTCGCACCGAGCAGGTCAACCTCAAGCATCTAGGCGCAATCGAAGACCTCGCCAACGTGTTGGCGTCGTTGCCAAAGGGGACGGCCGCTTACGCCGCGGTGGGCATCGGCCGGCCCGCCCATGCCGATGACCTGGTGACCATCAATTATCGTGTGCGGCTGGCCAACGGCCGGGAAATCCTCCGTGACCGCGACTACCGCTTTGAGCTGGGCAGATCAACGGTGATTACGGCAATCGACGAAGCGGTCCAGGGCATGCGCGAACACGGCCGGCGCACCGTAGAGTCTCCGCCGAACAAACATTGGGGCCGGGCGGGATACGGCAACGGAGCCATCCCGCCCAACGTGACGCTGACGATCGACATCGAGCTGTTGGCAATCGATTAGCCGAAGGGTAGGACAGCCCACAGCACAAGCTTCGAGACCATCAGCAACCCGACCACGGCGAGCACGGTCACCCCGAGCACCGTCGCGGCGTCGCGAACGCTCAAGCGAAACATAGCCATCGCCAGACCGATGAACGCGACCGCCTGAGAAGCAAGCTCGAACGTCCATTCCCACGCCGCGATTTCCACGTTCACGAACCTCAGCAGAGCGATCGCGGCGACGATACCCAGCATCCGCAAGGCGGCCAGCTTCACACCGCCCAGCGGCCTCTGGAGAATAGTGGCAACGACGAAGAGGCCGCCAAGCCCGGCGAATGTCAATACAGCCGTGCTCGCCGCCACATTGAGCAGCCCCATCAACCGCCACCCGACGCCAATGGCGTCGGCGTCGGTAAACAATCCTCTCGCTGCCGAAAGATAGCCAATCGAGAGTATCAGCAGGCTGGCAATCGCCACCGCCCCCGGCAGCCACAACTCGCCACGGCCCGGCGCACTGATCGGCGGGGCCTCTTCGTCCTCTTGCTCGAGTTGCTCCACCTTGGCCGCTTCGCCGGTGACGGTCTTGATGACTTTGAGGGTCTTGAGGTCAAACCCGCAGCGAAGACATAACAGGGTGTCGCTGGCGGCCATTGACGCTCCGCAGTTGGGGCATGTGTCCAGGGCCTTGACGGACGACTCGGTCTGTCCGGTCGAAGACTCGGCCCCGCCGCTCGGCGTGTTCCGCTCGGGCGGCGCCTCCGGCTCAAGCGGCAGGGGCTCAGCATCATCGCCGCGTTCGACCTTCACGGAATGGGCCTGTTGAAGCGATTCCTTTGACGCTGCCGGCAACGGTTCCTTTGGGTCAACCGGGTACGGCTTGGGTTGCTCGCTGTTTTCGCTGCTCATCATCCTTAGCTCCGAGTACGGCCCCGCGCCGGTGATCCAGCAGGCCCGATCGCCGCACCGCCTGATGGGCCTCGACCCCTCATCCTACCTGCACCGGCTTTCACGACACGGTAATCGTACCCACACATCGACCGCCTGGTAGCCGGTCATGCGGATTGGGTCAGGTCCACCAATCGCGAGGCGGTCTTGTCCAATCAGACCATCGCTGATAAGACACACACGATCTGAAGGCTGCGTCCGGTCGTACAGGAATCCCTCCGATGACGATATCCCGCCTCTCTTTGGCCATCGCCGCGAGCATCATGGGAATGCTTTTCGGCTGTCACCCCACCGGCCCGGCGTCGATCCGGGCCGGCCGAGCCGACTACAACATCGCCGTCCAGCAGACCAACGACCAGCAACTGCTGTTGAACCTGGTGCGCCTGAAATACCGCGACACGCCATTCTTCCTTGAGACGGCCAGCATCGCCACCAGCTTCACGTTTGAGGCGTCCGGTTCGTCCTCGGCGGCGCTGCTGCCGTCGCAGGCCGACACCTTCGGCCTTAGCGGCAAGCTCGCATACACCGAGAAGCCCACCATCACCTACCTCCCGCTGCGGGGAGAGAAGTTCGTCACGCAAATGCTGTCGCCGGTCGAGCTGCAAAAGCTGCTGTTGCTGTACCACTCCGGCTGGTCGATGGATCGGCTGATGCGCGTGATCGTCCAAGAGATCAACGGCATCCCCAACGCCCCGACCGCCTCGGGTCCCACGCCGACGCAGGCGCCCAAGTACAAACGTTTCCGAAGGGTCACCGCACTGATGCGCGAGCTACAGCTTGATCGCATCCTGACGCTCGGAGCCGCCGGCGAGGGTGACGACGCCCGAATCGAAATCCGCATTGCGCCCGAGGCCCAGGCCGACGGTCGCGTCCAACGATTGATCCGCGAGCTGAATCTTGACCCGGCCGAGTCGCGCTTCACCCTCACCCGGGCCATTGCCGGAGGACGCGGGGATCAGATCGCTCTGGTCACCCGTTCCCTGATGGCATCGCTGTTCTATCTCTCACAAGGCGTGGAGGTCCCCGCCCGTGACCGCTCGGCCGGCCGCGTCACTGTCACCCGTGATGCCTCCGGCCAGGTTTTCGACTGGAAGAGCATCACCGGCGACCTGCTGCGCGTCCGCTCGTCGGGGCCTCGCCCGGTGCGAGCCTACACTACCGTGCGGTACCGCGGAGCGTGGTTCTACATTGACGACAGTGACCTGGACTCCAAGTCCACCTTCTCGCTGCTGACGCAACTGCTCGCATTGCAGTCCGGCGAGATAAAACCCCAGATCCCGCTGCTGACGCTGCCGGTCAGCCGCTGAGTGCCGGCCAACCTGCTCACTCCGGGCCCGGGGGCAACCTGCACCGGCCATTGGGTTTGATCGGAACCGCCGCGGGAGATTGCCGAAACATACCAGGAGGAGAGAAGAGAGAGTTCCTCGACCGGTCCCTGGCCAGGGCCGGTCTTTTTTTGCGTTTCCAGCCTGCCCAGATAGGCTCTGGGGATGATCAGCACGCTTGGCCTGGTCATCAGCCGGGTTTTCCGCCGGACGTGCCCCGATCCGTTCATTCTCGCCATCGCTCTGACGCTGCTGACAGGGGTGTTGGTGATGGCCTTCGGGGGATCGACTCTGAGTGATGGCACGGTCGTGGGCGGCACGTTGTTCGATGCGATCCGGTTCTGGCAAGACGGCTTCTGGGAGCTGCTGACCTTCTCCATGCAGATGTGCCTGATTCTGATCACCGGCCATGCGCTGGCTTCGAGCCCGCCGCTGGCATGGGCCATCAGGAAAATGGCTGGACTGCCTCGGTCCGCACTCGGCGCCACGGCGCTGGTCGCCTCGGTGGCCATGGTGCTGGGGGTTATCAATTGGGGCCTGGGGTTGATCGCCGGGGCGCTGATCGCCCGCCACGTCGGTAAGAGCCTCGACGACCGCAATGTCCCGCACCACTATCCACTGCTGGCGGCGGCCGGCTATCTCGGGCTGCTCGTGTGGCACGGCGGATTCTCCGGCTCCGCGCCGCTGAAGGTGACCAACGCCGGCGAGGTCCAAGAGATCTTCCAAGGAATCAAGATCGACTTTGAAACCATCCCCTTTGACCACACCATACTCTCGCCAATGAACCTGCTGATCACCGGCGGGCTGATCCTTGTCGCTCTGGTCACGATCGTGATGCTGGTTCCACGCGATGAACAATCCATGCAGGGGTACGGCGAATTCGAGGTCGAAGAACTCCACACGCCCGCAAGACAGCCGTTGCGAACGCTGCCCGATTGGCTGGAAGCGACGCCGATCTTTTCAGTGCTGCTGGCCGTGCCGATGCTGATCTGGCTGGCCGATCTGTTTGTGATCGGGGATGACTGGCCGATCATTGCGGAAACCCGATCGTGGAAGCAACTGACGCCCAACGATGTCAACCTTCTGTTCCTCGCGCTTGGCTTGCTGATGCACGGCACGCCCCGGCGGTATGTCGGTGCCGTCAACGACGCGGTCCGCGGCTGCTCGGGGATCATTCTGCAATTCCCGCTGTACGCCGGCATCATGGGGATGATGAAATACAGCCATCTGACCGAGTTGTTCGCCCAGAACATCGCCAGCGTCAGCAACGAAACGACCCTGCCGGTGACGACCTTTCTCAGTGCGGGCGTGGTGAACCTGTTCGTGCCGTCCGGAGGCGGCCAATGGGCCGTCCAGGGCCCCATTGCCATGCAGGCAGCAAGTGAGATCGGCGTGAGCTATCCGAAGATCGTCATGGCCGTCGCCTACGGCGATCAGCTCACCAACATGCTCCAGCCGTTCTGGGCCCTGCCGCTGTTGGGGATCACCGGCGTCAAGGCCCGCGACATCGTCGGCTACACCACGGTCGTCATGATCTTCGCCGCGATATGGATAGCGCTGGGGCTGCTGCTTTTTTGAGCGATCCCCCGGCAGAGCCGGGGGCTGAGGGAATGGTTGAGCCGATTGTCCAACTGAACGTTGATGGCGCGATTGCGATCGTCGTGCTGAATGATCCCGATCACCGCAACGCGATGGGGATTGCCATGTTTGACGCCCTTGATGAGGCGCTGGGCGCGATCAAGGCCAACGACGATGTGCACGTCGTGCTGATTCACGGCCGAGGAAAGGTCTTCTGCGCCGGGTTTGATCTAGCGGCGGCGGTTGAGGACGCCTCGCTCATGGGCACGTTCATCCAGCGCCTCAGTGTGCTGATACGCTCGCTGCGCCGGCTGCCGCAGGTCGTGGTAGCAGCGGTGCACGGGGCGGCCATCGCCGGTGGCTGCGCGCTGGTCTCCGCATGCGATCTCGTGGTCGTCTCGGCGACCGCGAAGCTGGGCTACCCGGTCCATCGAATCGGCGCTTCCCCGGCGGTGACGATCCCCACATTGCAGCAGGCGATCGGACCGGGCGCAGCGCGCACGCTGCTGATGAGTGATGAGCTCATCGACGCCCCAACGGCGTATCGAATCGGTCTTGCCGGCCGTGTCAGCCGCGATGACGAGTCTGTACTGGACGACGCGATGACCCTGTGCGAAACAATCGCCCGCCACGGCCCGCACGCCCTGCGCACCACAAAAGCCTGGCTGAACGAGCTGGACGGTTCGCTCGATGACGAGCGGTTTGAGCACCCTGCGGAATCCTCCGCTCAGATCGCCACCCTCAACGAGGCTCGCCTGATGCTGGGCGCCTATTGGCAAGGCCGCCCCCAGACATAACACAACCGCAGCACCGATGAATCGAATCCGCCCGGCTTGGGACCCACTTGGCCGGTGCATCAACATGGCATCTCGCCGGCGTCGTGCAGCGGATGTATCTTGCGGCCCATGGTTGTTCGGATGATCCGCAACAAGCTGCGCTTGATTCGCTACTACTCTGCCGATCGACCGCGATCGGCGTGGGGCCGGGCCACGAATATCGCCTTCGCAGCGGCGCTGGCGCTCACCGCCCCAACCGTGTGGCTGGTGGACCGAGCCTACGTACTGCGGGTGTCGCAACTCCATATCACGGGCAGGCTGTACGAATCCGCTGACGGGACTGTCTCGGCCGGGGTTGTCCCGGACGCCGGTCTGCGGAGCACGGCGGGAGATGACTCGGTGATGTCCGGCATGTTTCAGCTCGCCATCCGGACCGAGCAGCACGGTTGGCCGTTTGAGTCTTCACGGCGGCATCCGCGGGCGGAACTTGGCCTCGATCTGTTCGCACGTGGCGAGCCCCAAGCAGATGTTGACCTGCCGGCCGGTTCACCCCTTCGCGCCGCGATTGAATCGGCTTTATTGGAAGCTGGGCACGATGAAGCAGTCGCTGTGTGGCAAGGAGAGCTCCCTGCGGTGTCGCACCGGCGCTCGGCCTGGCTGGCCAATGGCGTCGTGTGGTACCTTCTTCTTTCCTACACGGCATGGTTGGGAATCTCCTTCTCGCGCTTTGGCTGGCGAGTTGTGCAAGCGGGCCGTAACGCCCGGCAACAACAGCGCCAACGCGAAGGCCGCTGCTTCGCCTGCGGATATGACCTCAGGGCAAGCGAGTTCAGCGAACGGTGCCCGGAATGCGGGACGCTCGCGGAGTAGTTGCCGGCGCTTGGTTGCTGGTTCCTGGTACATTGCCCGCATGGCGGATATTGTGCTGACGAACGTCGCCGACGGCATCGCAACCGTCACGATGAATCGGCCTGGCGCGCGCAATGCGCTGTCGCTTGAACTCATCGACGCGCTGGCGGAGGCGATCGAGGCCGTCGAACGCGATGCGACCGTGCGGGCGCTGATCCTGGCCGGGGCGGGCAAGGCTTTCTGCGCGGGGATGGATCTCAAAGGCGTCATGGCGGATGCAGCGGGAATGCGCCGCATGCTTCAGAACTTTTCGCGCGTGATGCGGCGAATCCGTCGGCTGCCCATTCCAACCATTGCAAGAGTCCAAGGAGCGGCAATCGGCGGGGGATGCGGACTCATGGTCGTCACCGATTTCACCGTCACTCATCCCCAAGCCAACGTGGGTTTCCCGGAGGTGAGCCTCGGATTGTGTCCGGCGGTGGTCGCCCCGTGGCTGATGCGCAGAATCGGATCGGGCCGGGCACGAGCAATGCTGTTGGCCGGCGGAACCATGACCGGCCGGGAAGCTGCCGAGATCGGCCTCGCCACGCACCTCGCCGAGCGTGACCGCCTTGACCGGGAAACCGCTGAGCTTGCCCGCCGGTTGGCCGAAGGGGGCCCGCACGCGATCGCCGCAACCAAGAGGTGGATCAACGAACTCGACGGGTCACTTGACGACGAGGTGTTCGAACGGGGCGCGAAGCTCTCTGCAGACGTCCTCACCTCCCCAGAGGCACAATCGCGTCTGCGCGCGCAGTTCGGAGGCTGATTGGCGCGCCAGCGCAGCCACCACCCGGGCGCGAACTTTCTGACCGACAAAGAGATTGAGTTTTTGTAGGCGGGGATGAGGGACACGTATAATGCTATCCTCCTTTGTTTTGCGGCGGATGCGGTCTGGGACGTGCAGCACAAGCTAGCGCTCATGAGATTCCATGCCGTTCCCGCTGCTTTCATTGGCCGGAACGCGCGACGGAAGGTGCGTAGAATGACCTGCGACTTGGCCTGACGGCCGGGTATGCGTCCTCATAGGATGTGACCTATAGGTCAGCCGGTCCACCAAGACCGACCGAGGAGAAGCCCACGTGTCCAAGCCTGATCTTGCCATCGATCTCAAGAACGTCTCGGACAAAGATCGAAAACAGATCGAGCAGGCCACGGAGATGCTCGGGCCTGACCCCGAGACGATGGGGTTCATCAAGAGCATCTTCTGGGGAAACTGCCGTGAGGAACTGATCCTTCCCTATCCCGAGGTCAGCGCCCAGGAAACTGCTCGGTGCGATCAACTTCTGGCCGAGCTGGATCAATACCTGCGCAACGAACATCCTTCGGTCCAGATCGATCGCGATCAGGAGATCCCCGAGTGGGTCGTGCGGCGCCTATTCAGCCTTGGCGTGCTAGGCATGATCATCCCCCAGGAATATGGCGGGTCCGGCTTTGGCATCACCAGCTACAACCGCGTTCTGGAGCGCATTGGTCGATCCTGTGGGTCCACTGCGGTGCTGGTTTCGGCACACCTTTCCATCGGTTGTGGGGCGATCGCGTTATTCGGGACCAAGGAACAGAAGACGAGATTCCTTCCAAGGATGGCCAAGGACACGCTCAGCGCGTTCTGCTTGTCGGAGCCGAACGTCGGCTGCGATGCCGCCAGCCTGGAAACCCATTGCGAGTTGTCGCAAGACGGCCGGTATTACATCATCAACGGCGAGAAGAAGTGGGCCACCTCCGGAGCGCTGTCCGGCCTGTTCACCGTCATGGCGAAACAGAAGCTGCGGGACCCAACCTCGGGCAAGGTGAAGGAGGGGATCACTGCCCTCATCTGCACGCCGGACATGCCCGGAATCGACATCTTCAGCCGAAATCGCTCGAAATGCGGCATTCGAGGCACCTGGCAGGCGCGCATGCGCTTCACCGATGTCAAGGTGCCCAGCTCAAATCTGCTGCACAAGGAAGGCAAAGGTCTCAACGTCGCCCTGACCTGTTTGAACTTCGGCCGCTGCACGTTGTCAGCGGGGATGGTCGGCGGCTCGAAGGCCGCGTTGGAACAATCCGCCAAGTGGGCAAAGTACCGCTATCAATTCGACCGCCCGCTCGGCGAGTTCGAGTTGGTCCAAGAAATGATCGCCACCATGGCCGCCTTCTGCTACGCCATGGACGCCATGCTCTACATGACCACCGGCTTCCTTGATCGCGACGACTCCGACATCATGTTGGAAACCGCCGTGTGCAAGGTCTTTTGTTCGGAGATGGGTTATCGCACCGTCAACCAGGCCTTGCAGATCATGGGCGGCGAAGGATACATGACCGAGAACGAGATCGAGCGCTTATGGCGCGACAGCCGAATAAACACCATCGTCGAAGGGGCCAACGAAGTCATGCACAGCTTCATCTTCGCTTACGGCTCCAAGCAGCTCGGCGAGTTTATGCTCGGCGTGAAGAGCAGCCCTGCCAAGCATGTGAAGGAAGGTTTGCGGCTGGTCCTCGAGTTATATCTCGGTGTTCGTCGCCGCGCACCGGTGATGAGCCGATCGGTGCCGGAGCTCGACGGCCTCCAGCGCGCATTGGAACGCAACATCCGCGAGTTCAGCCACCAGGTCAAGTTGGCGATGAGAATCCACCGCGAAGGGCTGATCACCCGTCAGATGATCCAACAGCGGCTGAGCTGGTGCGTCGTGTGGATTCATGCCCTGGCGTGCAGCCTGTCACGTTTGGAGAAATCCATTCGCGATGGCGCCAACGGCGACCAGCTGGCGAACGAGACGAAGATCGTCGAGCACGTTTGCGCCATGGCTGAGCATGAAATTAGGCTAAATATTCGTGCGCTACACCAGAACATCGACCAAACAACGGTGGCTTGCGCGCACGCCGCTATGAAGCAGATGGATTCCTTGCCCAATTCGGATTACGTTATACCCGAGCGGACGCCGGACGAGTCCGCCCGGGATACGGGTCGGAATCCAGACCAGACCCACATCCCGCAGTTCGGCTCCGGTTCGAACGTGGCCACGGCGGATGTCCCGACCTGAGCGGATCAGGCCGAGCCCGGGTGGTGCCGGGCGCCGGCAGCTGGAACTCCTTTCGCTGGGCGATCTCGTGATCCTCGTTGATGAGTTTGTAATGAACACTTTCGAGCAGATGATCGAACGCGGCCACGAGCGGGTGTGCTTCCACCATGATCAGCGAACTGGGTTGCGGGCCATCATCGCCATCCACTCCACCAGGTTGGGCAGCGCTCTTGGAGGTACGCGACGATGGCACTATGCCACCGAAGCGGATGCGCTCTATGACGTGCTTCGTCTGGCCGAGGGAATGACCTACAAGGCCGCGGCGGCCGACCTGGAGATGGGTGGAGCCAAGAGCGTGATCCTGCTCAGCAAGTCCACCGATCCCACCTCCGAGGCCGAAGCCCGGGCCATGGGTCGGTTCGTTGATACCTTCGGCGGCGCTTACATTGCGGCCGAAGATGTCGGCCTGGATACCCAGTACGTGGACTGGATGGGTCTCGAGACGAAATACGTGATGGGCGGCGAAACGGTTTGCAGCGGCGGCAACCCGTCCCCCTACACCGCGCGCGGGACGGTCAACGCCATGAAGGCGGCGCTGGCGCACCTTGGGCGACCCATCAGCTTTGACGGCCTGACCATCGCCATACAAGGCGTCGGTCACGTCGGCTATCAGCTCGCCGGCATCTTGACCGATCATGGCGCCTCGATCATCGCCGCTGACCTCAACCGGGCCCGGCTCCAGCGCGCGGTGGATGAGTTCGGCATCCAGGTCGCCGCCCCGGAGCAGATACTCAATGTCGAATGCGACATCCTCGCCCCCTGCGCCCTGGGCGGCGTCATCGATGCGAATTCTGCCCGCAAGCTCCGCTGCCGCATCGTCGCCGGCGCTGCCAACAACATGCTCGACGATCCGGACGAAGATGCGGTTGTCCTGAAGAACCTCGGCATCCTCTACGCGCCGGACATCATCGCCAACGCCGGCGGAATGATTCGCCTCGCTGGCATGTACCGGGGAATGTCCGAGCAACAGGTCGATGAGAAGATCTCCGCCATCGAGTCCACCATGGCCCAGGTCCTCCAAGACGCCGAGTCCATGCCATCCACCCATGCGGCCGCCATCGCACTCGCTAACCGCCGCATCGCCGAGGGGGCCGACGCCTCCAAGGAGCAGGTCCATGCCGGTTAGGACCGTTCTCAGCACGAACATCGAGTACATCTCGATTCTCGATGAGCACGGCGCCTTCGACGCGAAGCTCGGCAAGGATCTCATCAGCGACGAGGACGTGGTCAAGCTCTATGAGCACATGATCGTCTGCCGGCGCTTCGATGAGATCGCATTCAAGTTGCAGCGATCGGGGCGGATGGGAACGTATCCGGAGAACCGGGGCCAGGAGGCGGCGTCGCTCGGGGCCGTGTACGCTCTTCGAAAAGATGACTGGTTGGTGCCCTGCTACCGCGAGAACCCCGGGCTGTTCTGGCGGGGGCTGCCCATGGAGTACATCCTGCTGCACTGGATGGGCGACGAGCGCGGCAATCAGATCCCCGATGGTCTGTACATGACGCCGCAGGCCATCCCCATCGGAACCCAGATGCTGCACGCGGTCGGCCTCGCCTGGGCCGGCAAGTACCGAGGCGAGGATCGCATCGCCTGTACGTTCTTCGGCGACGGGGCGACCAGCGAAGGTGACTGCCACGAAGCGCTGAACTTCGCCGCTAATCTCGATCTGCCCGTCGTCTTTGTGTGTCAGAACAATGGCTGGGCGATCTCCGTACCGGCGAAGATCCAGTGCTCCGCCCCGACGATCGCTCAGCGCGGCCTGGCCTACGGCATGGAGTGCGTGCAGTGCGATGGCAACGACATTTTCGCGATGGTCAAGGTTGTTCGCGACGCGGCCGAACTCGCTCGTCGCAGCCATCGTCCCACGTTCATCGAGGCTGTGACCTACCGGCTAGGGGACCATACCACTGCGGACGATGCCCGTCGTTACCGTGATTCCGCCGAAGTCGAGATGTGGAAGAAGCGAGATCCGCTGATTCGACTGCGCAAGTACCTCGTCGATCGCAACCAATGGGACAACGAGAAGGAACAGATCTTGCAGGCCGACGCCAAAGAACAGGTCGCCGCGGCCGTCAAACGGGCTGAGGAAATCGCTGCGCCGAGCACCACCGATATGTTCGACTTCCTGTACGCGCAGCTTCCCGATCAGCTGCGCATCCAGCGGGCAACGCTGCGCACCGCCAGCCTCGGCCAGGACCCGTCACAGCTCGAAGGGGGCATCGAGGCGTCACGACAACAAGGCATCGAGGAAACCGTATCGGAGCCGGGCTTGCCTTAGCCCGGACCGATCCTCTCACCCCTAACCCCTGACTCCTGACTCCTAACTCCTACCCCCCCCAATGGCCAACCTGACTCTCGTACAAGCCATCAACCTCGCTCTGATCCAGGAAATGGAGAAGGACGATCGCGTAATGATCCTGGGCGAAGATGTGGGGATAAACGG
>JAPUKX010000064.1 GCA_027295435.1 Planctomycetota bacterium
TGATCCGCTTCTCGGACTCACTCCTGAGCAATTGGCACGTTTTGAAGTAGGGCTGGTTCAGTTCAACCGCGTGTTCACGGAAGAAGAAGGGTTGGGCCCGGTCTTCAACAAGACCAGTTGTGGCGGCTGTCACAACAACCCCGTCGGCGGTCCCGGCAACATCACGGTCACGCGGGCGGGCAGGGCCACAAAGGGCGGCTTCGATCCGCTTGCGGAACTCGGCGGCTCCCTTTTTCAGCAGGAGGCGATCAGCGACGAGTGCGCTGAGGTGGTACCGCGGAAGGCCAACGTGATCGCCTTTCGCGTCACCAACGGCATGATGGGATACGGCGTGGTCCAGGCGATTCCCGACGATGATATTTCGGCCCTCGCCGACCCGGACGACGCCAACGGCGACGACATCAGCGGCCGAGTCAACATGGTAGGCGCGGTTGAAGATCCGCCGAACAGCCCACTGCATGTCGGCCGATTCGGATGGAAAGCACATGCGGCGACGATGACAACCTTCTCGGCTGGCGCATCGCTGAACGAGATTGGCATTACCAACCCGCTCAAACCCGTAGACAACGATCCCAACGGAGTCAATCCGCCCGCCCTCGAAGATTGCGATGCAGTTCCCGATCCCGAGATCGGCATCGAGTTCGTTGAGCAGTTAACAGACTACCAGCGATTCCTGGCCGCCCCGCCCCAGACGCCGCGATCAGGCATGTCGGGCGAGGTGATTTTTGACACGATCGGGTGCGGGCTCTGTCACACGCCGTCGTTCACCGCCGCCGCCGATCCATTGCTTGAGGACGCGATCCGCAACAAGGTGGTCAAGCCCTATTCGGACTTCCTCCTGCATGATGCGGGGCAGGCCGCCGACTTCATCGAGCAAGGGATGGCTGAGGCGCGTGAGCTCAAGACCGCGCCGCTGATGGGCCTGCGCAGGCGCGATCCGCTTTGGCACGATGGCCGGTTCAGTGCCGGCACGTTCGAGAGCCGCGTGACGTCGGCGATCCAAGAGCACGGTGCGTTGGGAAGTGAGTCCTTGGATTCCGGCGTGTTCGACAACTGGCAGGCGCTGTCGCCTGCGTTCAAGTCGCTCCTGATTGCGTTCCTTGATTCGCTCGGCCGAAGGGAGTTCGACGCCACCGGCGACGACGACGTTGAACTCGATGATTTCGTGGCCTTCGCCGCCTGCTTCACCGGCCCGGGCAGCTTCTACACCCCCGACGACCCGTGCGCGATCTCCGACATCGACCAGGACGGAGACGTTGACCTCACCGACTACAGCAGCTTCCTGGCGGTCTATTTCGGACCCTACGACGACTGCAACGCGAACGGCGTGCTCGACCTTACCGACATCATCACCGGCGGAAGCCTCGACGACAACGCGAACGGGATTCCCGACGAGTGCGAAACGTTCGGCGACCTCGACGGCGACGGCGTGGTTGGGATCCTCGACTTGTTGATCCTGCTAAGCAACTGGGGACCGTGCCCGGATCCGCCCGCTCCTTGCCCGGCCGACCTCGACGGCGATGGAAACGTCGGCATTCTCGACCTGCTTGTCCTCTTGAGCAATTGGGGTTAACGGTCGCTCGAAACGGCCGCATTGCATTGCGATAGATTGAACAAGGCGTCTGCAAGGCAAAGAAAGGGTGCATCATGCGATGGGTCTATCAGACGGCTGTGGTAGTGACGTGTCTGCTGGTCACGGCTCCGGCTCTGGCCTCCGATTGGGTCAAATTCACCAACGAGACTTCGATGCGTCTGGTGGCGGACTCCTCGCTCGGCGCCAACGACACTCAGGAGAAGGACTATGCCTGGGGCGACGTGGACCAGGACGGCGACATCGACCTGGTCGTCGTGCGCAAACAGCCCTTCACCACCACAGGCAAGAGGGTCAACGTCCTGTTCCTCAACGAAGGCGGCGTTCTCATCGACCGCACCGCGCAGTACGCCTCAGCTTCGGACGTCCCCGGCGATCAGGGCTTCCTAACACCGACGAACGACCGCGACGTGGTGTTGGCGGACGTCAACAACGACGGCTTCCTGGACATCATCACCGCGGTGACGCTGACGGACAACCAGGGCAAGCATCTCTCGCACCCGCGGGTGTACATCAACCTGGGCAAAGACCTCGACGAGAACTGGCTGGGGTTTGAATACCAGGACGCCCGCATCCCACAGATGCATCCAAACGCCGGGCCGCGATTCTGCTCGGTCGCGGTCGGCGACGTCACCGGAGACGGGTACGCTGATTTGTACTTCGGCGACTACGACACCCCCATCGGGAATATGCTCTTCGACTTCAACAACCGGCTGTTGGTCAATGCCGGCCAAGGCAACCCCGGGTTCTTCGCCGACGAGAGCACACTCCGCATGGGCAGCCTGTACAACTACGGCAGCCCCGTCGGCGTGCAGGACTACCTCTTCGGCGCCTTCGGGGCGGCCAGCATCATCGCCGACCTCAATGGCGACGGTATCAACGACGTCGTCAAGCAGACGTCGCTGAATCCGCCGCAGCATGTGGCAATTGTGTACAACGATTTCCTTGATGAAGGCTTCTTCAACTTCTACGACGTGGTGAATTCGTTGGCGCCGTATTTCGTCAGCGCAGGCGATCTGAACGGCGACGGGCGGCTGGACCTCGTGATCACTGACGACGGGACTGACACCTACCTGCTCAACACCGGTAATGACGCCAACGGCCACGCCCAGTTCAGCGCGTTCAGTTTCCCCAATAGCGGCGGGTTCGGCAGCAATTCGGTGATCGCGGACCTTAACAACGACACCCACAATGATGTGATCATCGCCGACGTAGACGTCGATATTCAAGGCTGCACCCGACGCACCTTCATCTATCGCAATCTCGGCAATGTGCCCAACGTCTCCTTCCAGGAGCAGGGGCAGGTCATTCCCAACACCATGCTCCTGGGCGTGCACGACGTGGCCGTCTTCGACATCAACGGCGACGGTTGGCTCGACCTGGTGATCGGGCGCTGCGGCGGTACCCAGGTCTGGATCAACCAGCCGCCGGTGTCCGTAACGTTTGGCTATCCCCAGGGCTTGCCGGACATAGTGCCTCCCGGCGAGCCGTTCGCCATCCAGGTGGAGCTTCAGCCCGTTGGCGGCTCGCTGGAGCCGGGCACGGAAATGATCCACGTATCGACCAATCGTGGCTCGTTCGTCGCGACGCCGATGGAGCCGCAGGGCAGGAATATCTACACCGCTACCCTCCCTGCCAGCGCCTGCCTCGACACGCTCGGCTTCTACTTCAGCGCACAAATCAGCGGTGAGGGTGTCTTCACCGACCCGATCACCGCGCCGGCCGACTTCTATTCCGCAAACGTCGCCGTGGGCCTCGAAATCACCTTCCAAGACGAGTTTGAGGACGATGTCTCCGCGTGGCAGGTGGTCAACGATCCGAGCCTCACCTCCGGAGCCTGGGAGCAGGCCGATCCCAATGGAACCATCTGTTGCGGCGGCCTGCTCGCCGCACCGGATAACGACGCGACACCCGACCCCGGTGTCATGGCCTTCGTCACCGAGAACTGCCAAGGCGCCCAGTGCGATACCGCCAGCGCCACGGATGTGGATGGCGGCCCGACGCACCTGATCTCGCCGGTCTTCGACCTCGACGGCACCGATGCCATCATCTCCTATGCCCGTTGGTTCTTCACCGACACCGGCGGCACGACCGACTTCTTCACCGTTGCGGTCTCCAACGACGCCGGCGAAACATGGATCCCAGTCCCCGAACACACGACCAGCTCGACCCAAGGCGCCTGGGAGTCGGTGAGCTTCCTCGTCAGCAACTATGTCAGACCCACCAGCGACGTCCGCGTGCGCTTCACCACAAGCGACAGCCCAAACAACTCGGTCACCGAAGCGGGCGTGGACAGCTTCCAGGTTGAGGCGTTCCTCTGCGGCACTAAATGCCAGGCCGATCTGAACAATGACGGCAGCGTCGGCATCCTCGATCTGCTTGCACTGCTTGCAGCCTGGAACAGCGACCCCGGCGGGCCGCCTGATTTCGATGGTGATGGCAACGTGGGCATCCTGGATCTGCTCGCCCTGCTCGCCGACTGGGGCCCGTGCCCATAAGGGCGTCCCAGCGAGGCCGTCTCCGATAACGTCGCCAAGCCGCCGTGGATCATTCACGACGATGGTCTGTGGTGCGGTCTAAGAATGAGCCGCCCGCACCGCCTGACACGAATCCCGAATCGTTGCTGTGTGTCTCAAACCAAGGCATCGGTGCCTTGGCACCACGTTAGGGTCTACAGCGGCCGCCCTCTACCGTCGGCGTTCGTTTACCGGACCGTCACGAGGCGACAAGTCGAGCGTGCATCGTCCTCGACAATATCTGCTTACGAAATGCAACCCACCGGCCGACATATGAAGGGAGCGCAGCCACCAGCTGTCGTATCTATGGAAAGAGGCTCGACGAACCAATCGAACATCGTCCTTGCGTTCGCGCGAAGTGTGGGGACAGGGATGTATCGGCGGCGCTCTCGCACCGAGCGGCGAAAGTCCGGCCGAGTCAAACAGGGAACGATCGCTTGTAACCTCGGTTCGATCATCAACCTCTCAGCCGGCGGCTTGCGACTCCTCAGTCACCGGCGACTGAACGGAATCCTAAGCGTAGAGTTGTGGGACGCCCACCGCGGATTGAGACTGCGCGGCAAGGTGGCTTGGTGCAGACGTATCGGGTTTCGAAAACACGAGGTTGGCGTGGAATTCCTCAACATCACGCCAGAAATCGCTGGCAACCTGGCCGCGATCGCTATGGATAATCCCAGGCAGCACCATTGATTGCACGCGGCAATCTCAACCCACTGTTCATCATTCGGCCGCGCCGCCTCCTACACTGAACGCGCTAAAAGGGAGCCCAGCCGGCGTTCATCCGGCCCGCTTGGCACCGCCAGTCTGATACTGCACACCGGTGAATCGGGGAAACCGCGCTGGTGGTATCATCAACACCGTTTGCCCCGGTAGCTCAGCCGGACAGAGCAGCGGTCTTCTAAACCGAGATAGCAAAGTGAACCGCAACCCCCCGCGGGTTCATCTTTGCCACGAAAACACAGTGTTTTGCTGCA
>JAPUKX010000065.1 GCA_027295435.1 Planctomycetota bacterium
AGCGAGCGCTTCATGGGTCTGCGGCGGAGGGCTTTCCTCGCAGGTGTCCCCACAGCGCAAGCAGGCCGATCCCAGCCGCGGCCGCTACCACCAGGCCGACGATGACGATCAGCGGTTGCAGCAGCGTCATAGCGGTGAACGAGGTCGGGGGTCCGAAGAACCATGAGAGCCGGCCGAGCATCCGGATCGCCTCCGATGAGCTCACGCCGGGGCCGAGGCGGTGCACGCCGAACGGTGCTCCGCCCATGGCGTAATAGCCGATAGGCAGGCCGCCGGTGGCAACGATGCCCAGGGCCAGCCCGCCGGAAGCGAGGATTCCCAGGGCCAGTCCGCCATAGCTCAAGGCCCCGATGGCCGCGCCGCCCCACGCGGCGACCAGGCCGATACTGAACCCACCGAGGGTAAATCCGCCGATGGCGCAGCCGCCGACCGCGACCACGCCGCGGGCGAATCCCCCGACGGCAACCAATCCCGTGGCACGGTCACCCACGGCGATGATTCCTCGGGCCCGGCCGATGCGCTCGCCCGGCTTGGGGCCGAACGCGACATCGATCACGGGTAACCCAAACAGTGTCGCCTCGGACCGGTATCGCCGCCCCCATTGTCCCGACCGGCTGAGCACTTCCACCAAGGGTTTGCCGCACTCGGGACACTTCGATGAATCGACCAATCCCGTGAGCTTGTATCCGCAGTTGCCGCAATACGGGTCGTGGAGATGGTCAGGCTTCTTGGGCATCGCTTGTCCCTGTCTGGGGGCCGGCATCTCGCCGATCGGCGCAGCTCACCGCAGCGACCAGACCGCGACCAGGATACCGACTGCCAGCAGGCTCAGCAGCAGGCCCGACAGCACGACGATGTCGCGCACCTGTTTCGCCGCTTTCCGCCTCGCTTGCGCGTAGGGGATCCGCGAGAAGGTCACCATGTTGTATAACGGCGTGTACCACCGCCCACAGAACCTGTGAAGCACACGCTCGGCGCGTTTGCGCAGCCGGAACACAGGCGAGGCCACGCGATCTCGCATCTCAATGAAGTTGCCGATCGCCAGGTCGGCGATGGCGTCGGCATTGACCTTGCGCCCATGGAAGTACCGCTCGAACGCTGCGTGGCGATCCGACCTGGACTGCACGAGACACTCCACCAGAGCGACGCAATCCTCGAACGCCGCGTTCATCCCCTGGCCGTAGAACGGCACTACGGCGTGGGCGGCGTCGCCGACGAGCACAACCTTGTCCTGGTAAAACCACGGCGAACAGCGCACAGTCACCAGCGAACTCGTGGGGTTGCGCCGGTAATCCTCCACGAGGCTGGGCATGAGCTCCACAGCGTCGCGGAAATTCGCCTGGAAGAAACGATGAATCTCATCGTCACTCTTCACCGCCTCAAAGCTGCCAGGACCCACAAACGGCCAAAAGAGAGTACACGTGAATGAGCGGTCGCGGTTGGGAAGCGCAATCATCATGGAGCCGCCTCTCGGCCAGATGTGCAGCGCGTGCGGCTCCATGGCGAATTCACCGCCACGCGTCGGCGGGACCGTCAGCTCCTTATAGCCGTGCCCGAGGTAGGTCTGGCTGTAATCGAATTGATCGACCAACTGCATCCGCGCGCGCACGGCCGAGAACGCGCCGTCACAACCGATGACGATGTCCGCATCGACGCGAGTCGTTTCATTGTCAGCGGTGTTGAGCAACGTAACGGAGGGATTGTCAATGTCAACGTCGATGCAGCGATGCTCGAAGTGAACCCGAACGTTGGGGTGCTTCTTGGCGCCGTCGAGGAGCGTCACGTTCAGCCCACCCCGCGACACGGAGTTGATCGCATCGTTGGGGTTCTTGCTGTATGGCTGGAAGGTGAGCCGGCCGGCGGGTGAATGAATCATTCGCCCGCGCATCGGAATGGCGTCGGTGAGCACCGTCTCGGCCAAGCCGGCGCGTTGCAGGGCGTGGATCCCGCGTACCGACAGGGCGAGGTTGATCGATCGCCCGCCGGTCAACCCCCTGATCCGGGGGTCCGGCCGGCGCTCGTACACTCCCACGCTATAGCCGGCCTCGCCGAGCATGCACGCCAGCAGCGCCCCGGCCAAACCGGCGCCGACGATCACTATCCGCTGCCGCTCAGTCTCGACCACGCAACAAGTCTACCGTCAGCACAAGCATTTAGCCCCGGGTGATTCACCCAGGGCCGAAGGAGGTTCGGATCAGAACTACCGATCAAAGATTTGCCGTCAGGACCTGCGCAAACCGCCACACCTCGTGGAAGGTGTTGTACAGCGGAACGGGCGCGGCGCGGATGATGTTCGGCTCGCGGAAGTCGCAGACGGCGCCCTCGGCCAACACAGCCTCGTGGCGCTGCTTGGGCTGATCGCGCACAAGGATCGAGAGCTGGCAGCCTTGTGCATCCGGGTCGCTCGGCGTGATGATCTCGAACCGATCGTTCGACGAGCGCTGCAGCAGAAATCGCAGGTAGCCGGTGAGCTGTCTGGATTTGTGTCGCAGCGCGTCCATCCCGGCCTCATCGAACATCTCCAGCGAGGCTTTCAGCGGCGCCATCGAGAGAATGGGCGGGTTGCTGACTTGCCAACCGGCCGCGCCCGGCTGCGGAACAAAATCGCGCTGAAGATGCATCAGGAAACGAGATTCAGGATCATCGCCCCACCAGCCGGCGAATCGGGGCAAGTCGAGATTCCTCCCGTGCCTTTGGTGTACGAAGCACCCGGCGACAGCGCCAGGCCCGGCGTTGAGATACTTGTACGAACACCAGACCGCGAAATCGACCTCCCAATCGTGCAGGTGAAGCTGGACGTTGCCGGCTGCGTGGGCCAGTTGCAGCCCGACCGCGCAGCCGTGATGCCGGCCGGCGGCGGCGATTCGAGCCATGTCGAACACTTGGCCGGTATGGAAGTTCACGCCGGGCAATAACATCAGCGCGATCTGCTCGCCTTGCTCGGCCAGCAAGCCTTCGATGTCCTCGGTGCGAACGGTGTGCTCGCCCTCGCGGGGTTTGATCTGCACCAGCGTGTCGATGGGGTCGAGCCCGCGGCTGCGCAGATGCGTCCTGACCGCATAGAGATCCGACGGGAAGGCCGGGTACTCCATCAGGATCTTGCGGCGGTTGGGCGTCGGGCGGAAGAAGCTGACCATCATCAGATGCAGATTGATGGTCAGACTGTTCATCATCACCACCTCGCGCGCGCCCGGGAGCGCGCCAACGAGCCGGTCGCCGCGCTCGCCGAACACCTCGTGATAGGAGTACCACGGGGTGCGAGCCTTTAGGTGGGCATCAACAGCGAGCTTGGCCCAGTCATCGAGCTCCTGCTCAACCATCGCCCGGACGGTCTTGGGTTGCAGCCCCAATGAGTTGCCGGCGAAGTAGATGACCGGCTCTCCGTTGGGCCGGCGAGGAATGTGAAACCGATCGCGATACTCGCGCAACGAGTCGGTCTCATCGAGATGGCGGGCAAACTCTTCGGACGGCTCGAAGGCAGTCGTCGCGCCGGACTCCGTGCGGCTCATGCGCCCATCGTAGCGGCAATGACCCAGTTAGCCCCCGGCAGGCCGGGGGCTATGTGAGTGCGCTGCGGCAGCACGCCCCGATGACGCCGAGGACGTGAAGGCCTGCGGGCCCAGGCCGAGGAACTCCAGAGCCGTCCCCGCCAGCAATCGCTCTCGGGCTTGAGGCGAAAGCTCGTCGATCGACTCGATCAGCCTGCCCGGCTGCGATTCTCCCAAGGGAAACGGATAGTCCGAGCCGAGCGCGATGCGATCGGGCCCCATCAGTTTGAGCAGATAGCGCAACGCATCAGCATCGTGCACCAGCGAATCGAGGTAAATGCGATCCAGATAGGAGCGCGGGTTGCCCACCTCGTTTGGGTTCACCAGATCGGGGCGAGCGTGGTAGCCGTGTTCGATTCGCCCGATGGTGAATGCGAACGCGCCGCCGCCATGGGCAAAGGCGATCCGCAGCTTGGGCAGGCGCTCCAGCACGCCGCCGAAGATCACCGAGCAGATGGCCAGGGCGGTCTCGGCGGGCATCCCCACCAGCCACGGCAGCCAATACTTGCTCATTCGTTCACGCCCGACCATCTCCCAAGGGTGGACGAAGACCGCAGCTCCGAGCTCGGCCGCCGCCTCGAATACTCCAAACAACGCGGGCTCGTCAAGGTTCCACCCGTTGACATGGCTGCCGATCTGCACACCCGCCAGGCCCAGCTCACCAATACATCGTTGGAGCTCCTTGACTGCCAGGTCCGGATTCTGCATCGGGATCGTGCCCAGCCCGACAAAGCGATCCGGGTACTGCCCACAGACGCCTGCGATGTGATCGTTGAGCATCCGCGAAAGGTCCAGAGTATCGGCCGGCTTCGCCCAATAGCTGAACATCACGGGCACGGTGGAGAGCACCTGCACGTGGACACCACATTGATCACAGTCCGCAATGCGCTTCCGGGGGTCCCAGCAGTTGGCCTCAATGTCGCGGAAGCACTTCTCATCGACCATCATGTGGGCGCAATCGCATTGATAGTGATCCAGTCGCATCCATCCGCCGTAGCCGTACTTCTCCCGTAGGTCCGGCCAGTTCTGGGGCAGGATGTGGGTGTGCAGGTCAATTTTGAGGGGGGGACGTTCCGACACGACCCACAGCGTACCACATGCGTCGGCGCCGGCGCCCACGCGATGTCGGCTGCCCTCCCCTAGCCCCCGGCTTTGCCGGGGGGTCTTAGCGCAGCGGGCGTGAATCTTTGACTCGATCCCCGGGCAGAGCCCGGGGCTAAGGGAGCCGGGGACGCGGCTGCCCACATTCTGTACAAACGGGTGACACCCCGACGGGGTACCCACACGCGTGGCACAGGCCGCGCCTCTGTCGGATCATGCGTCGCAGCACCACCGGCCC
>JAPUKX010000066.1 GCA_027295435.1 Planctomycetota bacterium
GTAATCCATCGGCGTCATCACCGTGTGGACGCGTATCATCGGCGGATGACCGCTGACCAGGTGGATGTCCGAAGCATCTTGTTTTTTGGCCGTAGAAAGAATGTCTTGAAGTTTCATTCGAGCTCTCTCTGGGTTGATCCGGCAGCCTTCAATGCAGGCGGTCAATGGCATATCGACACGCCGATAGCGGTGCATAACTGCTCAAGGGCCAGGGAGTTGCCCCAGGTTGGCGGTTGTACGGCCGACTCAGCTTGTGAGGGTCACGCAGCGTGGGAAAGGCACGTCGGTGGGGCCGGGGCCACACACCTCCAACTCGATCAGGGCCCTGCGCGCAGGCGAACCTGACCGCGATAGGCGAAGCTGATCTTCGGCCGCCGCACGCCGGTTTCGAACAGCAGGCGGGCGAGGTCGCCTGGTGTGCTATAAAGCACAGTTCCGGTAAGTGCGTATGTCACCTGCCCGGCGCGCTCTGCAGGAGTCCATCCGAGCCGGGCGAAAGGGACAACGGCGGGAATGGTCAGTTGTCGGGTCCCGGCAGCGCTCAGTGTGGCCTCGGCTGCGCGTCTGCCTTGGTAAACCGGTCTGCCGTCGATCGCAAGGCTGTAGGTGAATTCATAGAGGTCCAGTGCTTCATTGCGTGGGTTCTTCAGTTCAAGCACGAATGCCAGGCTCAGAGCCTCGTCACTCGATTCAGTCACCGCGACTTGGGCCAGGGAGATCGTCGGCGAGCGGTGTCCCGCGCAGCCGAGAAGCGACCAGACCATCAAACCCGCCACAGCCGTGCGAATGATGCCTTGTGGCGGACAACACATGCGTCCACTGTATCGTGAGTCGGTCACTCAGTCGAGAGTGAGCCAATCGTCGCCGTGTCTGTTGTTCCGGGCGACCGCGGTATTGTCGAGGCTCTCGAACTGGCGAGCGTAGTCGTGCCACTGGAGCGACATCAGGGTAAGGAGCGCCATGGCATACCAGGCAGCCATCTCACCCGCAGCGTGACGGCGAAGGCGATACCGCAAGCCGAGCCGACGCATATTCCGGCCGTCAGCATCTTCTACGCGGCCAGAGCCGACACAGACTGGGTGAGTCTGATGAAGTATCCGGCGATCGGGTTCGCCTCCATCATTCCAGTCGATCGCAGGAAAATAAGCGTGGTGGCCACGTTGCCCAGGCTCAGAAGGATGATCCCCACAATCAAGACCACGACGCGCCTTGGCCGATCACGCCGTTGACGCTCCTGTTTCGACATGCCGTCCGGATCGCTCATGACACCAAGGCTCCTACTCTTCTGCTTGCCTCCGCACCGATGACTGGATGCGCCTTCGTCGGTTGTCAGGACGGTTCGGCTGAGTCGCAGCCCCCTACCATGCGGCGGAGAACATCACGCGTGATTCATGCCTGTGACCACAACATGACGAGGGGCGCAGTCCGCCGGGGGTCGAGCAGCGGAGCCTTGCGGCGCCTGGTCGTCAGCTTGGCGGTCTTGTGCCCGCTGATCGGGGCGGCCGCGCAGCAGGAGAACCCAGTCTATGTGGATGCTTCGCCCCGAGCGTGGGAGCTGTTTCGCGTTGCCCGGGACCAGGCCAGGGACAACGTCTCTGAAGCCGTTCGGATCTACCAAGAGCTGCTTGACGATTATGCGATGAAGCTGCTGCCGGTCAACGAGACCTCAGCGGATCATTTCGTTGCCGTCAGGGCTCGAGTGCTCGCGGAGGTACTGGGCGATGATCGGCTGCTCAATCGGTATCGGCTGACTGAAACGGCCCAGGCCCGGCGCCTGCTGGAGGCAGGGCGGTTACGCCGCCTGGCGATCACGCGCTCGACCACAGAACCGGGGCTGGAGGCACTTCTTCGACTTGCCCAGGACGATCTGGAATCGGCCCGGTTCCACTCGGCCATGACCTGGCTGTGGCAGGCGGTGGAGCATCCCGATCTACGCCCACAGCGGGCTGCACATTGTTGGTTCATGCTCGGCCTGGCAGCACACTACGTCTCAGATGCATCCAGTTTGGAGCGTGCGGCCCGCTCGCTGACGGATCTCGGAACCGACGGGCAGGTGCTGAAGAGTCGGCTCGATGTCCTCATCATCACCACCCCCGATGGAATCGGGGCGACGCCGGGTCAGCAGGGAATCTCGCCGCTGGATCGAGCCCGATCGGCCGACCTTGACCAACTGGTTGGGCAGCCGATCTGGTCGATTCGCCTCCCAGACATGCCGCTGGGTCGCCGTCTGATCGACCCCATCAGTGGTGAGCCACCGGCGAGCCGGCTGGTCGAACAGCTCCAGCGGTCGGGCGCGATGTTGACCGCCGCCGCGACGGTCTCCGATTCGGCGGCGTATGTCAACGAAGGCCGAACCATCCGTGCCGTGGACCGATTCACCGGTCGGCCGCTTTGGCCGCCGCATGTCGATCGGCCGATGATGCCGGCCATCGACCAGCTCAGCCGGCAGATCGCCGATCTCAATATCGTCGCCCTGAGCGATGGGGCGCTGGTCACGCTCACCGGCCATGCCTACGCCGATGCGGCGACCGGCGACCGCAAGGTAGTTTGCTTGGATGCCCAAGACGGTGCTTTACGGTGGGCCGTTCGGATTGATCATCTGGCGGGAGGCGGCGAGCTTGACGGCCTGTTCCCCCACGGGGCGCCCGTCATCACCGAGGGAGGCGTGTATGTGCTGGCTCGAAAGATCAGCCGGCAGTTGTTGACCAGTTGCTACGTGATCGCGCTGGACCTTGAGGATGGTCGGCTTCGATGGGTTCGACATGTGGCCACCAGCGGGGGGATTCGCACTCACCGCGTTCGGCCATTCTCGACGCCCGTGTTTCACCGGGGTGATCTGGTCGTCGCCACCGCGATCGGCGCCGTGGCGCGGATCAATGCCGCAACCGGCCAAACCCGATGGCTGCGGCGCTACCACCCGCCGTTGAGCGCCTCTTGGTCAGATCGCCGGCCGTGGGAGATGGTCGGGCCCGTGGTTACGCCTCGCGGGGTGCTCGCCCTTCGGCCGGACCACCGGCGTGTGGTGTTACTGGATTGGGACACCGGAGAGGAGATCGAAAGCGTCGGCACCGGACCCGAGGCATGGGACTCGCCACGCTATTTCCTTGCAGACGAGCAGTCGGTATATGCGGTCGGAAGCGCGATACGCGCCTTCTCACTCGATAGCCTGGACCGTCCGATGTGGCGGTTTCCTGAGGCTCCGCAACCGGCCGACCACCCGTCTGGATTCCGCGCGGACGGCGCTGAGATTCGTGGCCGCGTTCAGTTGGTTGACGGGGCGCTGATTGTGCCGACGCATGATGGCCTGGTGGTGGTTGACGTCGAGACCGGCCGGGTCCTGCATCGCGTGGAGGTGGAGCTGGGCGGTAATCCGCTCGTGGCCGGGTCACAGTTGATTCTGGCCGGAAACGACCGCTTGCAGTCCTACATGCCGTTGAGGCGAGCCGAGCAGATGCTGCGCCAGCAGCTCGCTGCAGCGCCGAGCGATCCCGCCCCGGCCATCGCTCTGGTTCGTCTGGGCATGCGGGTGCGCGATCTGGATCTGGCGCTGGAGGCGGCTGATCTGGTGCTCCGAACCGTCAACAACGCGCCAACTGATCGCGATCTGAGTCGCGCCCGGCGTGAGCTGCTCGACATACTCCTGGAGCTCGATCAGAAAGGAATCGCTCGGACGATCGAGCAGGGCGAAGACCTTCATGCCATGATCGGTTTTGTTGCCTTTGAATCGGATCAGCGGGTGGAGCACTTGCTGGCCTACGGCCAGTGGTTGTCATCCCATGCCTTGGGCAAAGCCGTGGAGGCCTATCAGGCGATTCTGTCAACGCCGACATTGGCCGCCGCCGACCGCACGTGGGAAGGGGTGGTACGGCCGGCGGCAGCCTGGGCCGCGCAGCGGATTCGCTCGCTCATTGAGGCTCACGGGCAGGAGGTCTATCAACCTCAGGCCGAGCTCGCGCGTCTCCGGTTGCAGATGCTTCGGCGCGATCCCCGCGCTACGCCTGAGCAGTTCATCGCGCTCGCCCATGAGTTTCCATTTTCGGATTCGGCAATTGAGGCGGGGGTTCGTGCCGGGGCCGGTGGTGACGACCGCACCGCTGCGGGTGCTCTAACCGCGGTCTATCGTCTGGCACCTGGGCAGCAACGGGCAAGCCGGCTGCTCGGATTGCTCGTATCAAACAGTGAACAGGCGGGATGGCTGGGTCACGCTCGGGCAGTGTTGCAGCACGTGGTGGATACCTACGGGGATACGTCGCTGATGAGCACCGTTGGCCGGCGTGACGCGGTAACGTGGCTGGCGTCACTGAAGTCGGCGACCACGGCACACCGGAGACCGTGGATCGGCGAAGCTGCGGGTTTTGCTGACCACCTTTCCGAAGCACTGGTGCCGTACTACTGGCCGGTGACCGCGGCACCGCCTCCCGATCGCGCGTTGCTCTATGACTCGCCCACACTGCGTCTGATCACCGGCCCGAGGCGAGATCCGTTGTGGTCCACCGACCTGCAGGATCACGATACGCCCTACATCCTTCGGTTCGATTCGCGCGGTTTGCTTCTCTGGGTGATCTCGGATGTGGGCGACACGCGTGCGGTGCTCATCGACCCAGCCGACGGGACGCAACGATGGACCCCGCCGAGCTTGACGGATCATCTGGGTGACCCCGACCCAGATCGCCCCGGTGCCCGCGGCGGTGGTCAACGGATGCCCAACGGTCAGCCGTTGGATCCTTCGGAAGTACTCCCGTTGGTCAGTTCCAACGCACTGGTCCTCGTGCGGCGATCGGGTGAGGTGATTGCCTTCGATCCCGGCGACGGCACAACTCCCCGCTGGCCGCGGGCGCTGAAGCGCGAGCTCGACGAGGTCCACGAGGCACACCTGCGCGAATTCGCGATCGTGCTGGCCGGCGTGCAAGGCTCCGAGGAATCAGGCGATCGAGTACCGAGAATCCTGGTGGTCGATCCCAATTCGGGTGAGACGATCTACGAAATCACACCGCTTGGCGGCTTGGGGGTGAAGTGGATGATCATCGGGCCGCTTGGTTCGATGGTGTACGGCACTGCAGCCGGCATCGAGATGGTGGATCTGCTGTCGGGTGAGACACTGTGGGCGAACGTGTCCCGGGCGGCGAAAGGGGCGCACCGCGCCTGGCCGGCGGGCGGATATGTAGTCGTCCAGAGCCCATCGGCTCAACATTCCGATGGCATGAACCCGTTGCGATCAATCCGATTGCAAGACGGCGCCATGTCACCGCCGTTTGATACTCCTTTTCAAGGTGTGGGCGATCGCCTTGACTTGAGGGACCTCCTCATTGACGACGGCCGGATCTTCGCTCGATACGGGCATCGGATCGTTCGCTTCGACCACCAGGGAAGAATATTGGGTGCCGAGATGGTCGGCGCCCCGCGCGATTACAAGTGGTTGTTGCCGACTGGCGATCGGCTGGTGGTGATCAGCCGATACAAGAGCGAGCAGGTGACGATCCCCGGCCAATCGGGCCGGCAGACGCAGCACACCTATCGGCTCTACGCGTTGTCGGAGAACTGCAAACTCATGGGCGAGGTGTTCCAACTTCCGTCACTTCCCCAACGGCTCCAGCAAGCGGTGGTGATCGACGGCTGGGTTTTCCTGTCCACGGCCTCCTCGACGGTGGCCGTTGCCGTACCACACAACCCGTGACTTGAGGGCGCCAAACCTCATCGATGCTTCGCCGGAGCCTGGAGGTTACCCGGCCGGGACCTTCCGATAGCACGGCTGGGCGGGCGTCGGCCTGCCGGCCGGCCTGCGGAGCGCGCGGGCTGTGGGCCGGGGCCGGGCGAGGGAAATAGGCCGGCCCCATGGGGTTGACTTCTCTGGCGGAGTCGATCCAATACGGCGCGCTACCAGGCACAGGCACCTTATCGAATCGCGGAGTTCAGTTGATGTCAGAAGTCACCGGGGTTTCGTCCTCCTCTGGAATGATTCCTCTCCAAGGCGGCGGCCTGGTCGAGGCGGTCGATGAAGCCCCCAACTTGATCTTGGACGAGAGTATTTCGCTGAAGCCCAATTGCAGCGCCTTGTCGGTCCCTTCGCTGGCTGAAAAAGCTGGGGAGCACGATGACAACCTCGACGACGATGAAGATCTTGAGCTGGATGAGGAAGATGACGACTTTGACGAGGACGACCTTCTCGACGACGACGACGATGAAGAGGACGACAACGAAGACGAGGAACTTCTCGAAGACGAGGAGTTGGAAGATGACGAGCCGGAGTAAGTGCTTGCTGCGATCAGCGCGGCTGCCGGAAACAGAAGTCACCGGCTGCCGGGCGGCGGGGCAGCGCTCAGCAGCGCAGGAGATCTGGCGAGCGATCGGAAGTGAGCGTTGTTGCGATAGCGACCTGCCCGCAAAGCCGCGGTGTGATCCTGGCGTCTGGGTTGTGTCAGACCTTGGCCGACCGCTTGTGGTTGCCCCGCGTGAGTTCTAAAGCACGGCCATGGACCCCGTCTCCCATCGCGGCCAAAGCGTCACACAGCCTGGTTACGGCCCGAACGTGCGGGTACAGTTGCCGAAGCTCGGTAAGCTTCTCGGCCATGGCAACATCGTTGTCGCGGTAGAGTCGCTTGTAGGCGTCTTTGACGGCTTCGATGTGCTCGGGACAGTAGCCTCGTCGGGTCATGGCAATGGAGTTGACCGCCCGCACTTCAGCGGGGTTGCCTTCGACAATCATGTACGGCGGGACATCTTTGGCAATGCGGGCCAGCCCGCCGACGAAGGCACAGGTGCCGACGGTCGCAAAGTGATGCACCCCCGCGCCGCCGCCGATACTTACGCCGTCCTCGATCCGAACGTGGCCGGCAAGCATTACCTGATTGGCGATTGTTACGTGATCCGCGACCTGACAGTCATGGGCGATATGCGATGCGACCATGATGAGATTGTCATTGCCAATCCGCGTCACACTGTCGCCGTCGCTGGTGCCTCGGTGGATGGTGACATGCTCACGGATAAGATTGCGGTCGCCAATGACACAGTGGACCGGCTCGCCTCGAAATTTCCGATCCTGGGGGTCCGCGCCCAGCACGGCAAACGGATAGATCTGGTTGTCCTCGCCGAGCGTTGTGAGTGATTGGATGATGACGTGATTGTGTAGCACTGTTCCTCGGCCGATCGTCACCTTCGCCTCAATGACGCAGTATGGACCGATCCGCACCGAGTCAGCGATTCGGGCAGATGGGTGAACGATCGCGGTGGAGTGGATTGTTGGCATCAGTTCTGCTCGCGGTCGGTACCGGGCCTGTGGGTACCGTCCCGGTCAATCGTGCTCCGCGTCAACCATCATGAACTTGATTAGTGCTTGAGCCGCAACTTTGGTGCCGACGAACGCTTGACACTTGACGGTGGCGGATCGAGGCTTGGCTCGCACCGCCTCAGCCTCGAGAATGAGTTGATCGCCGGGGGTCACCGGGTGGCGGAGCTTGACTTTATCGAGGCTTAGCAACACAGCGATCTTGCCGGTGTGCTCCAGCTTCTGGCTCATCAGGAGACCCCCGAGTTGGGCCATGGCCTCGACGATGAGGACTCCCGGCATAATCGGCGTTCCGGGGTAATGGCCACTAAAGAACGGCTCGTTGATCGTCACATTCTTGACGCCGATCGCCTTGCGATCGCCATCCATCTCCACGACCCGATCCACCAGCAGCATCGGGTAGCGGTGGGGCATCAGCCGCTGGATCGCGCGGATATCCAGCTTGCGGCCGTGGAGCAGGATCTCCTGGCGATGGGCCGCTTCCATCTGTTCGACAATCTTGATGCACAGCTGTCGATTGAGCTCGTGGCCGGATTTGTACGCCACGACCTGCCCGTGCACCTCGCAGCCGACGAGGTACAAATCGCCCAGCAGATCCACAATCTTGTGCCGCACGGGCTCGTCGTCGTACCGGTACTGGTTGTCAATGGGGCCATCGTCGTCGATGACCAAGACGTCTCTTGGGGAAAGGTGCCGGCACATCCCCCGATCCCATAGTGCCTGCGCCTCCTCCTTCAGGCTGTAGGTGCGGGCTCGTGCAAGCTCATTCCGATAGTCGCCATTGCTGGAGGCATATGTTTGGATCTGGCGTTTGATTCGATGGGAATTGTGCCCGTAGTCGAGGTCGAAGATCACTCGCAGCTCGTCCTGCCGGGTGGGAAGTGCAGTGAGCATGGCGCCGCCCGCCTCGACGACGATGGGCTCGGTGATGCGGAAGACGCGCCGCGGCGAGTCCTGTTCGATCAGACCGACCTCGATGATTGGATCAACAAACTGGGCTGGTGACCCGTCGCCGCAGGGCAGCTCCGGCCCGTCGAGCCGAATCAGAGCGTTGTCGACGCCCAGCCCAGCGAACGCCGACATGCAGTGCTCAACGGTTTCGATCGACGTGTTCTCCAATGCCAGCGTGGTTCGACGGGCCCGCCGGGCAATGTACGGGACCAGCGCGGGGATCTGAACCGGCGGGGCGACGTCTATTCGCTCGAAGACGATGCCGTGGTTTGGTGCGGCGGGTAGGATCGTCGCGGTTGCTTCTTCACCTAGAAGAAGACCCCTTCCCGAGACCGTCACCTCACCGGCGAGGGTGTGTTGCATCGGCTGCTTGGTGGTCGCACCGATGCCTGGTTCATCTTTTTCAGGCGCTTCGAGCATGGTCTGATGTGGTTGTCAAGACATTCTACGATCCGGCATCGCAGCGGGCGAACCTACAAGTGCTCCACCTTGAGCAGCTGGGATACACGGTGCATCCAGTCGGGTAGCTTACGGATGGAGGCGAATTGACGCAATTTCTGTTGGACCTCGTCGGCGGGGCTCCCGAGATAGGTGTCTCCGGCGGGGATGTCCCGCATCACGCCGGATTGGGCGGCGATCGTTGCGCGGTCGCCGATCCGGACATGCTCGGAAATGCCCACAGCCCCACCAATGCGGACACCGTCACCCACGATCACCGATCCGCTGAGCCCGGCCAAGCCGGCGATGACGCAGTCGCGGCCGATGCGGCAGTTGTGTCCGATCTGAACCAAGTTGTCGATCTTCGTGCCCGCGCCGATGACGGTTGTGCCGAACTTGCCTCGATCGATGCAGGAATTGGCGCCGATCTCCACGTCGTCCTCGATGACCGCCGTGCCGATCTGCGGCACCTTCAGCAAGCCGGACCCGTCGGGCGACGGCCGGTATCCGAATCCATCGGCACCGATCGAAACGTTCTGGTGGAGGATCACACGGCCCCCTATGCGGCAACGCTCTCGAACGACCGTGTTGGCGTGGAGCACAGCGTCGTCACCGATTTGCACGGTCCCATAGATGCGGACACCGGCGTGCAACACCGCTCGGTCGCCGATGTTCGCTTGCTCATCGATGCTCACGTGGGGCCCGATCCGCGCGCCGCGGCCGATCGTCGCCGTTGAGTGAACTACGGCCGACGGATGCACTCCAATCTGCGGCAGCGGTTCCGATGGTTCGAACAGGCGCAGCAGTTCGATCATCGCGAGTTCGGCGTCCGGCACGAAGATCAAGGCCTGGGCATGGCGGTCGCCATCAGAAGGTTCGAGCCCTTCGCTGACCACGGCTGCGCCGGCTGCCACCTCTCGCCAGCGCCCGGCGTGGCTGGTGTCAGCGATGAACGTGATTTCTTCTGCGGTTGCCTCGTCCATCGAGTTGACGCCAACGATCTGAATATCGCCTCGTCCGCGCAGCTCGCCGGCCACGCGCTGGGCCAGATCGGAGGTCGTGTATACCGTCGTCGTGCTATTCATGGCTCTGAGGCCTGCCGCGCCGGCGGCGGGGAGGATTACCTCTGGTTGATCCATCCGATCAGCTCGTCCGTGATGTCGAACGCCGGGTCGGCGTACACCACCCGCCGCAGCGATATCTGTTGAACGATTTGGAGCTCGCTGCCCTCTTGGAGATTGACCCGCGAGTCATCGGCAAGGATGTAATCAATGCCGTGG
>JAPUKX010000067.1 GCA_027295435.1 Planctomycetota bacterium
CCCAAGCGCCTCCACCGCGCGACGAATCGTGTGGATGATCCGCGAATGATCCTCGATGGGCACGTCGTGAAACACAGGAAGTTCCTGAGGCTGGCCGATTGCGGTGCTGCGTTTCATTCTACGCATCGGATACCCGGGTCTTCCTCGTCCGCCGCGGTCCGCCGAGGCGGATCAGACCCGGCTTCCTTGTTGCTACGATGATGCGATGTCTTCTTCGTCGCCCATATCAAGCAGCACCACGCCGTTTGCCGCCTCAGCGATCAGCGGCCACCTGGACACCCGCACCGCAGCCACGGAGGTCGCTGGCGACCTGTACGACCACCTCGGCGACACCTGCGACCTGGCGCTGATGTTTGGGAGCTTCCATCACCGCGCCGCGTTCGCTGAAGCGGCCCAGATCATTCGCCAAACATTGTCTCCCCGCACGATGCTCGGGGTGACGGCGGAATCGGTCCTGGGGGTTGACCAGGAGCTGGAAGGCCGGGCCGGCTTATCGGTGATTGGGCTCCGACTGCCCGGCGCAAGGCTGCATCCGTGGAGCTATCGCGCCGAAGAAGATGCTGCGGTGCTCAAGGATCGCCAAGCGATGCGGCAACACATCGGCCACAGCGACGATCTTCGCACAGTGATCATGCTCGCCGATCCCTTTTCGACGCCGATCACCAAGCTCCTGCCCGCGGTGGCCGGGTGCGGCGACCCTGGGCAACCCGTCGGGGTGGTCGGAGGGATGTCGTCGGGGGCAAGCCAACCCGGCCACAATTTGCTGGTGCTCGATGATCAGGTCCCCACCAGCGGGGCGGTGGGCGTCACGATCGCCGGGCCGGTCCAGATCGACATCATCGTCAGCCAGGGATGCCGGCCGATCGGAAACCCCTTGGTCATCACCAAGTGCCAAGGCAACGTGATTTTCCAACTCGGCGGGGGCAAGGCCCTGGAGGCTCTTGGGGAGCAAACCAACCTTCTTAATGAGGATGAACGGGGGCTGCTTTCGGGCGGGCTGCTGATCGGGACCGTCATCAACGAGTACAAGGAGCGCTTCGGCCGGGGCGATTTTCTCGTTCGAAACATCCTCGGCTTCGACAAACAGCATGAGGCGATCGCGGTGGGTGACCTGCCGCGTGCCGGCCAGACGATCCAGTTCCATGTGCGCGACGCTGCGACCGCGCATGAGGATCTGCAACTGCTGCTGGATGGCCAACAGCTCAAGGAACCGCCGCTTGGAGCGCTGTTGTTCACGTGCAACGGTCGCGGCAAGAAACTGTTCAATGAGGAGAACCACGACGTGCAGACGATCCGCAATCGGCTGGGCGAGGTGCCCATGGCCGGGTTCTTCGCCGCCGGCGAGATCGGCCCCATCGGCGACCGGTCATTCCTCCACGGCCACACCCTGAGCCTGGCGCTATTTCGGGCGCAGTCTGCCTAGGGAAGGCGTTCCTGTCTACCTTCAATCATCACTCTCGCGTCGAATCTTCTCCAATGCTTGCCTGACCACTTCGCGCCTGTACTCGTCCTCGTCGTCAAGCAGCTCTTTCAACGCTGGGATCGCTGCCTCTGCCTGCGGGCCGATCGTTCCCAATGCATAGACAGCCCAGTCTCGCCAGTCGGCGTCTTCATCCTGAACTATCTCGATCAACGCTGGGACGGCCGGTGAGGCGCCAGCGCCCATTTTGGCCAGCGACTGAATGACCATCAGGCGGATTTTGGAATCGGCATCGCCGAGCGCCGAGACCAGCGCCGGCATCACACCGTCAATATGAGGTCCAAGCTCGAGCAGTGCAAGGATAGCCTTGATCCGACGGTAGCGATTCGGACTCTGTAGCGTCCGAATGAGGACCCGCATTGCCACCTGCGGATCGGGTGCAATCCGACTAAGCGCAACCGCGCTCATTAGCCGGACCTCCTCGGATTCATCCGTCAGGGCGTTCATCAGCGCCGGGATCCCAGCCTCGGCTTCAGCGCCGAACAGCCAAAGGCCGTGCGCCGCCATCGTTCGCACGGTCGCATCGTTGTCCCGCAGAAGCACGATCAATCGTGGCACGCTCGATTGACTATCAGCGCGTATCCTCCCGACCGCGCCAGCAATGGCACTACGTACGTCGGCACTTCTGTCATTGACTCCCCGGAGCAGAGCCGGGAGGCTGGCATGGGCCTCCGGGCCAATCAACGCAAGCATTTGGACGGCACCGGTACGTGTTGCTGCGTCTTGGTTTCCCTCAATGATCCCAGCATAGCGGCCCACCAGCCAAGATAGTTGCCACCCCCACATCTCATCTCGGATGGCACGTGTGCTCAGCTCATATGAAAGAACTCCATCAGGCTTGAGCCAAGGGAACATGGCGATAAGGACCACGGTCGGCACAGCTCCAGGCCAGCCGTACCAACTACGCTTTACGCGCGGCGTGACAGACGCACCATATCCCACAGCCAGGACCAAGATGCCCACAAAGACCCAGCGCCAGCGGCGGCGGGTCTTGAACAACTTCTTCTCGCGCTTGGCGCGGTAGCCGCATTCACTGCACACCATGCCGGGTGTGCCACTGAGGTCGT
>JAPUKX010000068.1 GCA_027295435.1 Planctomycetota bacterium
CCCCGACTCGATCGACGCCATGGCCGAGCTCGCCGCCGAGGCCAACTCCCGGATGGAGAATATCGGGGCGAGGCGACTGATGACCATCATCGAATGCGTGTTTGAGCAGATCAGCTTCGACGCGCCGGAGCTGGCTGGTCGAGGCGAGAAGGAGATCACCATCACCGCTGAGTTCGTGCACCAGCGCCTCCAAGAGATCATGAAGGATGAGGATCTCAGCCGGTTCGTGTTGTGATTTGTGCATTTCGCCCCCGTTGAATACACCGGGCGCTTCTTTCTATTGATTCTTCAGCGCCGCTGCGAACGCTTCAGTCGGCGCCTTACGTCCCGTCCAACGCTCGAACTGCATCGCCGCTTGCCGCAGATACATGTCCAGGCCCGAAATCGCCCGTGCTCCGTGGGCTTCGGCCTGGCGAATCAGCGGCGTGCGCTGGGGCGTGTACACCGTATCGAAGACAGTGACGTTCTCGTCCAGCGGGACGTCGTCGGGAAGCGGTGATTCATCGGGGGCCGGGCCGCCGGCCATGCCGATCGGCGTGCAGTTGATGAACACGTCAAAGCGATCACGGGCGATGGCGTCCGGTTTGCCGACGGCAACCTTCCCGCGACCGCCGGTCGCGGCTTTATGGCTGGCGACCAGCGCTTCGGCCCGTTCCGGTGACCGGTTGAACACGACAACCGTTGCCCCGTACTCGACGAGGCCCGCCACAACGGCACGAGCCACGCCGCCGGCCCCAAGCACGGCAATCCGCAGGCCCGCCAAGGCCGACCGCTCAATGCCCATCCCCGCACACAGCGATTCCCGCGCAGCCGGCGCATCGGTGTTGAAGCACTCGATGGAACCTTCATCGTTTACAACCAACGTGTTGGCGGCCCCGATACGCTGGACCATGGGATCGATCCTGCCGCCGCGATCCGCTACAAATCGCAGCAGGTGCTCCTTATGCGGACTGGTCACGCTCGCGCCGCGGAAACCCAGGTGTTGATGATCGAGCATCGCGCCGACGGTCGCCTTGAAATGCTCGTACTGGGGCGGAATCGCCATCGGCAGGTATGCGCCCGCGTGTTCGACCGCTTCGAACCCGGCGTTGTGGATCGACGGGCCGAGCGAATGCTCAACCGGCCAACCGATCACCCCGTAGACCTTCGTCGGGGGGCCGATGCGCTGGAACCGATACACGTTCTGCAATTCGTCGATCGTCGGCTGACCCGGTGCGGTCGTCTCTGGCGGCCGATCGGTCACATAGGTCAGCAGCCCGCCGAACTTCGGCGCCAGCACCCGGCTCATCAAGCCGAAGCGCCCCATACACAAGGCGATCATCGGCTTGGCTCGTTGGGCCAGCAGATCAAGCGCTTCGAGATTGTCGCGTAACGACCGGGCCTGCCAGGCGACCTTGATTACCGAGCAGGCCGGTTCGTTGGTCATGGCTTCGATCATTTGCAACAGGTCCGCCGGCCTGCGATCGAAGTCGTGAACGGAAAGGATCAACGAAGTATGCGTATCGCGGGCCCGCTCGCCGTCGTTGAGAGCCGCGCTGATCGTGCGGCGCAGCTGGGTGTCGCGCTGATACGCGGCCAGCTCGATATCGATATAGCGCGGCGGATGATCGGCCCGGACCAGGGCCTCGAAGATCTCTGCTCGATGGGATTCGGCGCCGCCATAGTCTCCACCCTCACCGGACACACGGCAGGTGACGATGCACGGGGCGGGACATCGGCGGACCAGGGCCTTGATGGCGGCGAGCGCGTCGGGTTCCTCAGCCAGGGCGTCGATCCGCCATTCGATCAACCGGGCCCCGGCTTCGACCGCCTGCGTCGCCCGGCGAAGCGCCGCGTCAAGCTCATCGGTCCAGCGCACCGGTATGGAAGCTGCGAGAAGCGTCACACCAGCCCCATAGTACGGGCTTGCCCGGGCTCGCAACCGGGGCTCGGCTAGGCCGCCGCAGGACCCCGGTACCATGGCCGGCATCGAAGAGCCCCGGGTCATCGAAGATGCCTATCGCTTTCTGCGCAGCCATACGGCTGGGGAGCTGCGGTTCGACGAGAACTTCCGGCCGGTCCGCTACGCGATCGACCCCGCCGGCCGGCCTGTCGCGCCGGTCATGTACGCCATGCTCGAAGCGGTGGACGCGGTGCTGTTTATCCCCCAGAACGCTCAAGGCGCGATGGAGCTGCAGGTCACACTATCGGAGCTTGATCCCGACGGGCCCGACGCGGCTGCGACGGATCGGTGGCGGATTTATCACGGCGAGCCGCGCGACATCCACTGGGCAATCCTTGAAATCGAGGCGGCTCGCTACGAGGAGTCAATCATCGACGGCGTGGCTCTGGTCCGCCCCAATCCGCTGGCCCAGGTTGAGCCGCGCCTGTGCCAAACGATCAACGAGCGCCACGGCGCCGACTTGCGCACGTTGTGCAGGCACTTCGCTAAGGCCGACGTTGAGCATCCGACGCTGGTCGGCGTGGATCCGCTGGGGTTCGACGTTCGCCGGCGCTTTGAGGTCATCCGCCTGCATGGGGCCGAGGCGATGCAGACCGCCGACGATGTCCGCAGCGTCTTTGAGCGGATGGTCCGCGAGGCGAGCGCCGCTTCGCCGCCAGAGGCCGGCACATCAGCCACATAGCCTCCGGCATGCCGGGGCCTATCTGACTACACTGCGGCACACGAAACATTGCACGCGGAAATCACTTCGATGCTCATTGACCATATCCCACTGCGTGAGTTTGCGTCCCGACGAACAAAGCTGTTGACGGGGCTCAAGGCCAGCGTCGCGTTGGTGTTCGCCGGAGAGCATAATCCGGACAGCGATACGCCGTTTCGGCCGGATGCGCACTTTGAGTACCTCACGGGGATCGTCGATGAACCCGGCGCGGTGCTGCTGCTTGATCCGGGAAATCCCGTCGAGGACCGCCGGAGCATGCTTCTTCTGGCGCCTTTGAACCCGGAGCGCGAGAAGTGGGATGGGT
>JAPUKX010000069.1 GCA_027295435.1 Planctomycetota bacterium
CTCGACCCAGCGCTTCGCGCCCCAGCATGGCCTGTCGATACCCGAACAGTTGAACAGAGCTCACGAGAAGCGCGGCAATGGCGAGTGCCCACATCACGATGAGCACCACAGAGCCCCGGTGACGCAATGATGTGGTCCGGCGCATCATCGATCCCTCACGGTTGTGCTGCCTGGTGCGGCCCCATCGCCGCCGCCGCGGCTTCGGCCGCCGCCGCGAAAACCGCCCGGCGCGCCACCGCGGTCATCGCCCGGCGAACCAACCCCCTCGCCTGTGGCGTCCTGCCCTTGGTCAAGGTCCGCGCCCTCGCCGGAATCATCGAGGAGCGGGCTGGGCGGCGGCAGAACCCGATCGATGGGGATCACAGTTCGCAGGACCGCCGCAGGTGTGGTGTGGAGGTCATCGCCGTTGCGGCGATCGCTGTGGGCGGTCACCGTGACCCGAATCGCCAGCGGAAGGCCGTCGATGTCTGAGTCCCACTGCTCATACCAGAGGTCACCGTCGTATGCTTCGATGGCCAGCGCGACCATCCCATCGACCAATGGAACAGCCAGGCCGCCGCCACGCGGATATTCGTCGGGCATCGCGGACCGGCGTTGCCAGAGCACAGCCCCACCATCATCCTCCTCGATGCGGAACTGTGTTTCATATTCCATGCCTTCGCCGATGAAGTCGAGATTGCGGATGGGGCGGAATCGAGTGTTGAAGAGAAGGATCTCATCGCGATCCACGTGACCAATACCGGTCTGCGCGGAGCCGTCCACCACCAGCAGCCGGGTCAGAAACAGATCATCGTCGCGCAGCACCGAGGCGATATCGCGACGAAGGGCGTTCAGGGCTGTATCGGCTCGCAGGTACGCCTGCAGCCGCGTCTTGCCGCTCGCCTTCGCCTGGTTAAATTGGGACAGACTGATGGTTACCGCACCCAACACCAATGCGGTGACCAGCCCGGCCAGCAGCAGCTCCAATAGCGTGAACCCTCGGCGATGAATGGTCGGTCTACTCATCATCGTAATACCTCGAAAGGCGGTCGATTGGCTCAAAGGGGGCCCGGACCTGTATGGGATCACCCAGGCGCTGGGTGATGTAGGTTTGCGCCTGCACTTGTTGGTAGCCGCGTCCGCGCGGCCAGCGGACCGTCGCCGTGACCAGCAGCGGTTTGCCCAGGCCGATGTCTTGGATATCGACGTCGAACTCGAAGTCGTCGAACGGCGGCGACTCGTATCGCCCGTGGGTGGCGTACATCTGCGGGTAGGCAACGGGGCCTTCAACCAGCACCATGGCCAGCAGTTCATCCACGATCCATGAAGCGACGAGCAGTCTTTGTCCCTGGCTTTGCATCGCCAGCGATCGTTGGGTGACTGACAGGAGGACCGCCAAGCCGATGCCGAGCATCATCCCTCCCAGGATCGCGTCCATCAGCGCGATTCCCCGCCGGGTGCGGACATGTCGGCGATGGCCAACCATCACCAGTCCTCCCGATGCCGGCCGGCCTCATCCAGGTCAATGGGACTGCGCACGTTGGCCGAGTCATGGAAGTTCTCAAGCTGATGTGGTGCGATCGCATGAGAAGGAAGCACAAGCCGTCTGAGGGTCCCGTCATCGGCCAGCAGCACGATCTCGATGCTGGAGCGCTGCTTGCCGGGAGCGGAATCGATCGGCCACAGTTGAAAATCCACCGGCTCGCCGTTCTCACGGGCGGACACATTGGCCGCAGGAATGTTCGCCGGGAGTTTGACCGGGGCCACGTGCGGGTCGAGACGCCAGTCGGCCGGCTCATCCGGTCGGGCAGGATCGATTTCCAGGATCATGAGCATGATCCAATTGCGTTCGGCGTCGTGCCAGACGCCGACCGGCTTCTGAGTCAGCATTTCGCGCTGCGCGTACATGGTCAGCAGGTCAGCGACCTCGTCCGCCGCGACCTGCACCACCCGCCGATCTTGTCCGAGAAGGCGGGGAATGGTTATCGCCGCCATGATCGCGAGAATGCAGATAACCACGATGACCTCCATCAACGTGAAGGCGGTTCGTGATGTTCGCGCGGCGCAGCTCATGGGGATCAGATTCGTCAGTTGACGATGTCGTCCTCGGAGCCTTCCAGGCCGTCCGGACCATACGAGATGATGTCAAAATCGTGATTCACGTCGCCCGGCACGCGAACCACAAACGGGGTTTCCCAGGGATCAATGAGGTCCTCCTGCTTGTAGAGATAGGGGCCCAGTAGTCCGCCTCCGTCCTCCGGAGTTAACAACAACAGGTCAAGGTCAAAGTTGTCGCGAAGTATCCCGCCGGTGTCGGTGATATACATTTCCACAGCCGTTGCGATCGATTTGACTTCGGTCTTGGCTGCGTTCACCTTCGCCCAGGTCAGTCGGCCGAAGAGTCGTGGCGCGATCAGCGCCGCCAGCCGCGCGATGATGGTGACCACGACGATGATCTCGATGAGCGTGAACGCTCGTCGAACGTGATGAACATGGCGTACAGCGCGTCTCCGTGGCATCGTGGCGCCTCCAGATGAATCAGCGAGTTTGCGTGTCGGTTCAGTCGTCATCGGACCATTGATTGAAGTTCGAGCAAGGGAAGCAGGATTGCCGCCAGGACGAACCCGGCAAGCGTCGCCATAATCATGATGAGCACCGGCGGGAGAGCCCTGGTGAAGAGTTTGACTGAGCTGTTGACCTGGCGGTCAAACGCGCCGGCCGCATGCATCAACATGCTTTCCAGTCGCCCGGACCGCTCGCCCAGGTTCACAACCTGCACGAGCAACGGCGGGAAACGACCGGACTTTTCAAGCGGCTCGGCCAGGGCCTTTCCGGAGGTCACACTCTCCTGCACGTCGTCGATCGCCTGTGCCAGCGCGGTGTTGCCGAGCGTATCGCGCGTGATCTGAAGCGCGTCGAGTATCGGTATGCCCGCTGATACCAGCGTGCCCAGCGTTCGGGTGAACCGAGCCACGGCGACGTCACGAAGCAATCGTCCGAACAGCGGCGCCCGTAGCTTGAGCCGGTCGATGCGCAGCCGGTTGGCAGCGATGCCCGCCCACGCCCGCCAACCGAACCACACCAGGGCGATGCCGATGAGGCAGTGGATCCAGTAGCCGGAGAGAAACGCAGCAACCGCGATGAGAATGCGCGTCGGCAGCGGCATTGTGAACTCCCCGGCGAGCGGCGCGATCAGCCGGGGAACCAGCACGGTCACCAGCAGGATCGAGCTGATCAATACCATCGCCGCCACAATCATCGGGTATAGTGTGGCTCCGAGCACTTCACGGCGCAGTTCAAGCGATCGTTCCAACAGATCGGCCAGCTGATGAAGCACCTCGGCCACCTTCCCCGAGGCGTCGGCGGCGCGCAACATGCCCACGATCAGATCATCGAATGGCAGGCCGTACTCCCTGGCGGCCTGATGCAAGGGCGTGCCGGCCTCGACCCGCTCGATGAGATGATCGAGGATCACCGGCATCGCTCGACCTGTACTTTGACGCCGAACAGTACGCAAGCTCTGCATGATCGGGAGTCCGGCTTCGAGCGCAGTCGCCAGTTCGCGCATGAGGTTGGCCATCTCGGTGCGTGTGGCGACGGGCCTTGCGGACCGCCGGCGAAGAGGCACGGAGAAGGCGGCGCGGAGGATGGCGCCCACGCCTTGAGTACCGGGCGTGGCGTGGACCGCAATCGCCGACGATTCCCCGGCCGAGACCCGCTGGGCCGTGCCAATTGATTCAATGCTTGTGGCCGTCTGCCCCCGGTCCAGCAGCAGTCGAATCGCTGCGGGCCGGTCTGCTGCAACGATCACGCCCTGGCGGGGCTCGCCGCTGACGGTCAGGCTATGGTATCCAAAGGAAGGCATCCATCGGTCAAACGACGGAATCTTCCGTATCTTGCGTTGCTCGCAGCACTTCTTCGATGGTGGTCTGGCCCGCCGCAGCCTTCTTCAGGCCGTCGGTCCGCATGGTCATATAGGACTCATCGACCTCCGATTGCGGCTCAATGGCAGGGCGGACCTCAGCCATTGCTTCGGTCGGTGCCGATGGCGAATCGACGGTCGGAGGTTGACCGGCGACGGCTTCTCTCGCGGCGGATTGTGCTCGTACATGAGGCGTGAGCGGTGCACGAGCCGGGCGGGGGCCGCTTGTCGGCTCGTCTGCTTGATTGCGAGGCGATGACGGATGCACCCATGCCGAAAGGCTTTGCGAAACTCTGCTGACCAAACCCTTGAGTCTCTCCGCAGCCGTGCCGGGGTCGTCCGCCCGTATGGTCACGCCAGACTCATCGTCAGCACCCTCTGTCGCGGGGGTCTCGCCACCAGTATGCGTGGTCCTGGAGGGCTTATCCACGAGCGCCAACAGCTCCGCGGTAGGGCGGTTCTCGGAAATGGCCTTGCGCAATGCGGCGTTGATCTTCACAAACTCAAAGAACCCGACTCGGCCGAAATATCCTGAGCCGTTGCATTTCGAGCAGCCGGCGCCCCGCCACACCTGCCCGTCAAACAGCGCCAGCTCCGAGGCCGACAGCCGGTGGCTGACATCTTCGGACATCGGAATCTGCTCGGCACAATGGGGACATACCCGCCGGCCGAGGCGCTGGGCCAGCACGCCTTCGAGCACGGACGCCACCAAGTACGGCTCGGCGCCCATGTCGATCAGCCGGCTAATGGAGCTGATCGCATCGTTGGTATGAAGGGTGGAGAAGATGAGATGCCCGGTGAGGGCGGAGCGAATAGCGATCTCCGCAGTCTCCGCGTCGCGGATCTCGCCGACAAACACGATGTCGGGGTCTTGGCGGAGAATGTGTCGCAGACCGGTGGCGAAGGTCAACCCGCGCTTGGGGTTCACGGGAATCTGGTTGATCCCTGAAAGCTCGTACTCGACCGGATCCTCGATCGTGATGATTTTCTTGCGGGGATCATACAGCCGGCTCAGCGCCGCATAGAGGGTGGTGGTCTTGCCGGAGCCGGTGGGTCCGGTGACGAGCACGAGTCCGTGCGGTTTGGCGATCAGCTTGTCCATCGCCTGCCTCAGGCTCTCGCGCATGCCCAGCGACTCGAAATCCAGACGCAACGCGCTTTTATCTAAGATCCGCATGACAACGGATTCACCGTAGAGCGTGGGGATGGTCGAAACGCGCAAGTCCACCTTGCGGCCTTCGAACCGCAGGGTGATGTGGCCGTCCTGCGGAATATAGCGCTCGGCGATGTTCATCCCGGCCATGATCTTGACTCGCCCGATCAGCGCCGGCTGGAGATGCTTGGGCGGCGGCGGTTGCTCGGCCAACATGCCGTCGATGCGGAATTTGACCTTCAGCTCATTCTCAAATGGTTCAATGTGGACGTCCGACGACCGCGACTGAATGGCCTCCAGCAGCAGCAAGTTGACCAGATTGATCAACGTGGGCTGCTCGGCCATGCGGTGAATGTCGTCGGCTTCTATGGTGTCGAGGTTGTGCTCCGATTCGACGCCGACTCCTTCCGGATTCTCGCCGGCCAGGCTTTCGGCCATCCGGGCGGCCGTGGTCCCATAGTGTGCCCGCATCAGCTCGGCGAAGCTCTTTTGCTCAACGCCGACGCGCGTGACAGGATAACCGGTGAGCGTGGACACTTCATCGATCGACGAAATGTCCAACGGATCGAACATCGCCACGAGGAGTCGATCGTGCTCAATCCGCAGGGGCACCACACGCAGACGAACCGCCACTTCCGAGCTGATCAGCTTTATCGCTTCGGGAGATGCCTGCGGCGCTTCGTCGAGCCAGTCGATGCCCAAGGCGGCGCATCGCTTGCGGGCCGCACCTGCCTCGCCGGTGTCGGACGCACTGAGACTGCTCAGCAACTCTCCGTTGAACCGGAATTCGGTGGTCGCAGAAGATTCAACGTGATCTGTCATGATGGCAACGGCTCCAGGGCCGTGTCTGTTTGGCCGGGCGCCTCTGAAACTCGCACGCAGCCTTGCCGAGCGGGGATTGATCTGTCCGTCATCTCGACCCGGGTGCGAATGGGCCGGCGTACCGAGCCTGATTCCGCCGCCGTAGAGATCTTGATACCACGGATGCAGGAATCTCTTTGCACCCCTCCCGGAACGATCCTTGCGGTTGCTAGGCGGCCCGGCCGCCTGGCCGGCGGAGTTATGGCTGGCTGTCCTTGCCCTTCTCGTCGCCCTTTTTATACTCCCTTTTACGCTCAAGACGCTGCTTGCGGCGGGCGTCATCGGCAGCGCCGCCATCGTTGCCCGCTGCTCCCTTTGCACGAAGCCCTCGAGCGGGCGGCACAATCCACCTTCCCGACCCTGGGAGCGACGCAAACTGTTCGGGCGTCAGCAGGTCCCGCAGTTGATTGACGTATCGGTCGCTCATTTCCTGGCGCTTGCGAAACTCCTCGCGCACCGCGTCACCAGTTGACTTGGGCTGTGCCCCTCGAACCGCCACCTGCTCGAGCTTGTCCTTCAGTTCGCTGGGCTGTTGTTCCTTGATCAGTCCCATCAGGCGTTCGTTGAACGAACCGAGCTCGCTGAGGAACAACTCCTCGAGGCTCTCGATCGCTTCGAGGATCTCTTCCGAGAGGCCGTCGATTCTCTTGACGGCCTTGAAAACCCGCTGGGCATTCGACAGACGGTAGATGCGGGGGTACATCCTCTCCCGAATTGACGCCAAAAGGCGCTGTCCGGTTTCTTCGGGCAACGCACCGGCGATGGTGACCGAATACTGTTCGTTGACGTCCCGCACCGCTGTGCGCAGCTGGACTTCTCTCCCCGCCACGGCAATGTTGATCTCAGGCTTACGATCCTGGATTGCCTTGATGCGCTCGGACTCTGCAGCGTTGATGTAGTCCTCTCGGGCCCGCAAGGCCTCGTGTAGCGTCCGCCCATACTCATCGAGCAGCGGCTGGATCGTTTGCATCAGCGTCTCATCGAGATTCAGGTTCCGCACCGAGCTAAACAGGTCAAGACTCTCGCCCGCCAACCTGCCCTTGTTGAGGAACTTCAGGCGGAACACGCGTCGCTCGAACGGCGGCCAGAACTCCTGTTGCTCCTCGCTGAGCAGTCCTTTCAGATCCTCGACGAGCTGGTCGGCCAATTGCTGGCTTTCTACCTGCCACTGGTCCATCGAGCCGAAGACGATCCGCATGGCCTCTGCGGGGTTGGATTTCGTGGGGTCGATCTCGCCGCGAAAGTCGGTGATGCGCTGGTGGAATCCTTCCACGCCGGTGCGAAAATCAGCCTGATAATCTGCAAAGAGAGTCTCCAGGATGAACCGCTGGTTTTCGTCCAGTTGCAGGTCTGCAACCGCCAGTTGGATGTCACGGGTGGTAATGGCCTGGCGAAACGCGCTGCTGATGCTCGGACTCAGGCCGAACTGCGCCGATGCCGAGGCGGTCAGCCCCAGCGCGACGACCAGGGCCGGCGCCCATCGCATGCGGTTGCCACTGCCGGAACAAGCCTTCAAACCATTCATCTACAGGTCTCCTTCCAAAATAAACCCACCGCGATGGTGCCCCGCCAGTCTGGGTGCACCACGTCTACGCCGTTCAACGACGCACCCTGCCAATTATGGCAGGAAATCCACATTTCGCCACCATCCGGACCGGCTGTAGGGCCCGCATCAGAGCGGTTACGGCTCAAGTGTAGCGATCTGACGAGCCGCGCACGTCAGGA
>JAPUKX010000007.1 GCA_027295435.1 Planctomycetota bacterium
TCTGCTGCACGGCCGTTTCATCAACGAAACGACCAGTCAGGGGGAGCCGATCGAGCTGACGCTGTTTCCCGACGGGCGCGCCATCGTCAAGGGCGTCACCGAGCCCGACGCCGCCCGCTCAATCTACGCAAAATACATCGGCGCGTGATAGAATCGTGGGGCGGGAGTCTCCCCCACCGGAAACTAAAGCCAGGCACGCAATGCCCAAGGTCACTGCCATAATTCTGTTCATCGTTGGTGGGTTGCTTCTCATGGCAGGCGCTGCGGTATCCGCCGATGCGGCTCATAGGCTCGCGGGCATCTACCTTCTCGCAGCGGGCGTCGGATTCCTCCTCCATGCAGCGCTGTTCGCGTCACTCGCTGAAATTCTTTCCTGCCTGAGGGAATCGCGAGATGGCATCACACGCCCGCAGGATGCGGGCCCGCCGCGAAGGTCGCGGCGACGGCCCTCTGCGCCAGAAGGCGAGCAGGTCACTGGCTCGCCCAACATCGCTGAACCAGGCTGGCGAGTAACCGGCGTCGAGAAGGAAACTGGTATTGAGACTTCGATCGTTGTGGAAGCGCGCAGCCGCCCTCACGCACGCGAGGTAGCCCAAGATCGAGGGCTGAGCAAGGTGACGACTATCGAGGAGCTCATGTAGGGCCACGTGGCTGTGGCTACCTCTTCGATGTCACAAATGGCCTAGGATTGCGGCATGCAGCGCTCAGCCCCAACCAACCGCCGGATCGCCTGACACAACCGCCGGTCGGGCGCATCCAATCGTATAATCGCTCCATCAAGGCCACCTATGGCACTCCCAGGCCGGTTGACCCCCATCAGATACAGCCCACGGAAATGAGGATCAGTGCAATGAATCACCCGCTATCGATCGTCCGTCGAGATATCGCCCGGACCTGCGTTGGGGCGTTCATCGTGGCCATGCCGGTTGCGATCATTTCCTCTGCGGCCCATGGGCAGGGAACCAGCGGCACCGTGCCGGACCCCATTTCCAGCCGTGATCTGGCCGGGTACGCCCATCGGCTCGACCTCAGCGACGAGCAGCGGCGTGACATCGAGCCGTTCCATGAGCGCTACCGCGCCCAGTTCAGGCTACTGCGCGAAGGTGAGATCGAGGAGTTGATGCAACAAACCGGCCGGCGGTGGTTCGGCGGCTTCCGCACGCTGGACCGGTCGGCAATCGAGGACTCCGTCAAGAAGCTAAAGCAGGTGATGGCCAGGATCACGATGCTCGACGATCGCCTGTTCAGTGATCTTCGAACCGTGCTGAGTGACGATCAGGAGGCGGCGATGCCTCGAGTGATGCAGACCCGCCAGCGGCAACGGTACAGCAGCGGAGCAACGAGATTGATCGGGTATGCCAATCGTTCAGCCCGTGTCGATCTGAGCCTGTTCTATGACGAGCTTGAGCTCACGGCGCAACAGCGCGAGGCGACCGAGCCGTTCATTGTCCAGTACGAAGGCCGGCTCACGGCCGCGGCCAAGCGGTTGTACGACGCAACAACGGCAATGTTCCTGGATGTCTTCGACGCCTTGGAAGAGCAAGGCGTCAGCTTCGACTCGCCCCCGGACGGCGCAGCTCGCGGGCAGATGATGCAGACGATGATGACCGTCTGGGCGGAGGTCTCCAAGAAGCCGCGTGATAGGGCCTCGGCAATCAGTGACCTGAATCGCCGAACACTTCGTGAAGTCACCCAGCTGCTGGAAGGGGACGCGGCAGCGACGCTGCGCGATCGATTCCTCACCCGAGCGTACCCCGAGGTCCCCCGATCCAGACAGGGGGCCGCCGAGCACAGCTACCAGGCGGCGCTACGGCTCGAAGGACTCTCCAAGGCGATCCGAGAGGACACGGAAGCCGCGGCCAGCGAGTTTCGCGGCAACCGAGACAAGCTGATCGATGAGATGCTCGACTATATTGACGAGTATCGCGGAAGTTTCTCGGCGTTTGATTTTCGCCGTGGCAACCGCCAGGAGCATCAGGACAAGCTCAAGGCATTCCGGCAGCAACTGGCCAAACTGGACGAATCCGCCGTCGAAGCCTTGCACGCCTTGCTCGGCCCGGACCAGGCTGGACGTGTGAAGACCGCGGTTGCCAGACGTCAGACCCTCGAGATTGACGACCCGAGCGGACCCATGGCCGCAATGGCGGGTGGAGGCGGCCCGATAGCGGAGAGGTTCGGTCGGTCGGGTGACGCGGATAACGCAGGGTTCGGCCCCGACCCCTATCTGCCTCAACCCATCAGCCGTCGAGACGTTGCCCTTTACAGCCAGCGTCTGGAACTGACCGAGAATGACCGCTTCATTCTGGAGTCAATGCACGCAGACTATCTGACAAGCTACTCCCAGATCAGTAACACTGACGTGCGGGCACTCCAAGTGGCCCGGGCGAATCTTCGACGCCCCGAATCCCCCCAGGACGCCGCCAACCGCCCGACCGCTGAGCAAATTGACGAGGTCTACAACCTGCGGACGCGGGCGCTCAACGCGATCCGCGACCTGGAGCAAGTGTTCTTCGATGACATCGAAACCCTCATTGCCTCCCAAGAGCAGTTGCCGACGGCGAGGCGGCTGCGCCTCGCCCGCGAACGGGCGGTCTTCAATCGCGGGATCAGTGCCGGGGACGGCGGATTCACACCATTCACCGGTCGCCGCAGCCGGCGCGGCAGATCCTTCATGCCGGACTTCGGCCGTCAATCCCGGGAGGCCAGAGTCGATCTGACCACTGTGGTCGATGCGCTCGACCTTTCCGACGATGACCGCGCCAAGCTGGACGAGCCTCTGCTGGATTATGAAACCAATGTGACCGATGCGTTCCGCCAACATTACGAGCACACGATTCGGCTGAACCGGGAGCGGGAGAAGATGACCCTCCAGATGCCTCGGCCGCGGAGCGATGGCGAGGGCGGGGACGGCGCCGCAAGAAGAAGTGCGTGGCAGAGTTACCGCCTGGTCATGGAGGACTATGGCGGCAAAGCGCGGGAGGCCGGCGCCGCGATCGTCGAGTTGAACCGCGCCACGCTCAGATCCCTCTCGGAAGCCTTGGACGGCGAACACGCAGCGACTCTGCACAGCGCATACAACCGCAAGGCCTTCCCCAACGTCTATGATGATTCGCAGGCGGCCGAGCGGTACTTGACCACCGCGCTGAAGCTTCCCAACATCGAGGACGACCAAGGGACCAAGATCAGCGCGATCATCCAGGAATTCCGGCCGGCGTACGAAGATCTCTCGAA
>JAPUKX010000070.1 GCA_027295435.1 Planctomycetota bacterium
CCCGTGCGCAAACGCCACGCGAAGATTCGGCAGCCGATCCAACACGCCGCCCAGAATCAACGAGCAGATCGCGAGACCCGTCTCGGCCGGCATTCCCACCAGCCACGGCAGCCAATACTTCGTCATGCGTTCTTGGCCGAGCATTTCCCACGGATGAACGAAAACCGCAGCGTCGAGTTGCGCCGCTGCTTCCAAGATCACAACGACGGACGGGTCGTCGAGGTTGCGCTCGTTGACGTGCGTCCCGATCTCGATCCCCGCCAGACCGAGCTCATTCACGCACCGCTCGAGTTCTTTGGTCGCCAGCTTCTCATCCTGCATCGGGACCGTGCCCAGACCAACGAAGCGCTGCGGGTGTTCACGACATACTTCAGCGATGTGATCGTTGAGTAAGCGAGCAAGATCAAGCGCATCGGGCGCCTTGGCGTGATAGCTGAACATCACCGGAACGGTGGAAAGAACCTGCACGTGAACGCCGTGCGTGTCGCAATCATTGATGCGCTCGTTCGCGTCCCAGCAGTTTGATTGGATCTCGCGGAAGCACTCGCCGTCGATCATGATGCGCGCGCAGCCGGGGCAGTAGTGATCGAGCTTGGCCCATCCGCCGTAGCCGTATCGCGCGTGAAGGTCCGGCCAATCCTTGGGCAGGATGTGCGTATGGAGGTCAATTTTCAGGGCTGCGTGGTCGCGCAAGTTCAGGTAGCGTAGCAAAATCGACGCAATAGCGGAACGCGATCTGCTATCAGAGCCGAACTTTCCCCAGTCCCGATTGGAAAGCGGTCGACTCCGGCGTGGAGACACGCCGGCTCGGATTAACCGGGTTCTAACGCCCGGCGACAGCGCCTCCCCACATTCCGTACAAACCGCCGAGGTACCGTCAAGATATCCACAATCCTGCCAGCGGCGCGGCGGAGGTCAGCGGATGAAGCGCAGTCGCCCGAAGTCGGGGACGACGGCTCGACCTCCGTCCCGCAACGGATAGGGCGCCGGGAAGTAGACAACCCAAGCCTTGCCCAACAATAGTTTTCGATTCACGATAAACGGGGCATCGTCGATTTGCGCCGCCACGATCGGAGCCGGGCTGCCCCAAAGTCTCGAGTCGGACGAGAATGGGCTGTTGTCGCCCAGCATGAGGAACTGATCCGACTCGAGAATAGCCGGATTATTCGGATGCGTTCCGAACGCCCGGCCAGTGAGCGCCGGCTGATTCTTTTGGCTTCGATCGTTCAGGCTCGCCGGCTGATAGTACAAGTCACGATCGACGCGGACTCGATGTAGCGTGACCGGTGACCCGCGAAAGTGCCACATGAGCCTCGCCGGGTTCGGCGCCGCATGCGGCAGCCGGTCGAGGACTTCCTGATAGGCGAGTTGATAGGCGTTCTCCATCCGCAGCCGCGGCCCCCATTCGTACTCCAGCGGTCCGACGGCGCGCTTACCGTTGAGGTAGATCGACAGCGATTGATCCACGTGCCAGAACTCGACATTGATGACACGTCCGCCTCCGCGCAGTTTGATGTTCTCGGTACGTTGGTCCAACGCTCCAGTCGCTTGTCCGTCGTCGTCGATCGGCGTCATCTGCACGATTGCCGTGTATTGCCCAGTACTTTCGCCCCGCTTGAGAATGAACTCGAAGCGGTGCCCGCGCGTCACCAGTTCCAATGTCGTCTCGAAGCCCGGCTGATCGGCAGTGATCCCGGCCGCAACGCGAAGATCGCTGATGTTGAAGATCGGCGTTCCGGAATTCGGGCTCGGCCGTTGCCTCGATGAATACATCAGCATGTCGTACGATGTCCAATCGGTCAGCGGAATCTGGTGCACGTCCCATTCGAGCGTCGAAGGTTCGGCCGTGTCACAGCGGAAACTGCGATCGGCGGTTGTGTCCCAACCTTGGCCAAGGAAGGGTGGGCTATAGGAACGATCCAGCTCGTCGGGACGCAACGGTATGAAATCGCTGTCGTAGATCGTTTGCCACACCGCCCGCTGGACATGCAACGGCTTGCGTTGGATCTTCAGGTCGCCGATCTCTGCATCGATATCGCCGACAAATACGTCGCCGTCAACCAGGAGGAGCTTTTCGTCAGGCAGGCCGACCAGCCGTTTGATGTAGTTCTCGTCCTTGCCGTCCGGGTTCGTGGGGTTCTTGAACACCACCACGTCGAATCGTTTCGGGGCGAAGAACGGGTACAAACACTTGAGCACGAGGATCCGGTCGCCCATGCTGTTGCGCGGTTGGCCTCGATCGGCTCTTGGAATCGCAAAGCGAGGACCGAGCTTCGGATCAAAGACTTCTCGTGCGCCGGGATCAACCCGGGCGTCGATCGGGAACGTCGCGCCGGTCTGGCGGGAATGGAACCGGTAGTGTTCGCCGAGCAATGTTGGGGCCATGGACCCGGTCGGGATGACGAACCCCTCGGTGACAAAGCCGCGGAAGGTCATCGCCAGTACAAACGCGATGATCAGCGACTGGAGCGTTTCGATCGCAGTTCCTTCCTCGTGCAGCTGATGAGGTGGGTCTGTCGTTGCCATGGCCCGATGGTAGGGGATATCGGCGCAATGTTCGTCGTCAGGCGCGTACCGTTTTTCGATCGGCGTGATTCACAGGCTTCAGCGAGTGCGCGGGCGGAGGCCGTCCCGGGGCGCCCAGACGTGTGTTTAGGTGGAGGTGTCCTTGGGTGGGGGCCGTCTGCGGCGTCGACGACGGCGACGCTTGGATCGAGGTTGGGCCTCAGTTCCAGCATCGGCTGCCTTGGGCTCGGTTTCCTTTGCCGTCTCGCGGAAGCTGTCCTGTTGTTGAGACTTGCGTTTGCGACCGCGGCGGCGGCGCTTCGTCCGCTTCTCGTCGTCCGTGCGCTCCGAAGTTTCCTCGACCGAGAGGCCGCGCAGCGCATCGCCCACCTGCGGCTGCGACTTCTCCCATTCAGGTGTGCCGGGCATTGGGCACGCATCGGGGTCCATGAGCTCCTCGACGGGCACGGCGATCTCCTCGTCGTTGTGCTCCAGCCGGACCAAGGCCAATTGCACCAAGATCTTTGTGTCCACGACGATGCCCGGACCCTGCGACGTGCCCACGCGGGAGTTGCGTGCCGGAAGATTCTTCCTCAGCTCCTGGTATGTATGATCCTCATACCGCAGGCAGCACATCAGACGCCCGCACCGGCCTGATATCTTCAAGGGATCCAGCGGCACCTGTTGCTGCTTCGCGGACTTCATCGACACCGGCCTGAGCACCTTGAGGAAGTTCTTGCAGCAGCAGTGCTGGCCGCATCGTTCGTAGTCAGCCACGAGCCGAGCCTCGTCGCGGGCCCCAACCTGCCGCATCTCGATTCGCGATTTGAACTGGGCCGCAAGCTGCTTGACCAGCTCGCGGAAATCAACCCGGTCCGCCGCCATGAAGTAGAACGTGAGCAGCTCCCCGCCGAGGATCGGCTCGACCTCGACGAGCTTCATCGCGAGGCTCAGCTCGTCGATCATCGCCTTACACGTCCGGATGTGATCCTTTTTGTTGGAGTTGATCCTGGACTGCTTGTTGAGGTCCTCAACCGTGGCGATGCGAAGGATTTTGCCGTTGGTGTAGAACGGGTAGTTATTGCCGCCGGAGTTCTCGATGTATTCCAGCATCTCCTGTCGGGTAACGGACTTGGCGCAGCCGGCGTTCTCGCAGGTGGTGGTGAGCATTTCCACGATCTCCGTGCCGCGATGGGTCCGAGCCACCAGCTTGGAGCCGCAGCCGGGCTTGGCCTCGCCTTCGTAGGGGTACTCGCCGACCAACTTCATGGAGCCGAAGCGGACCACGATGGTCTTGGGGGGCTTGAGTTGTGCGTAGATCTCCTCATCGCTCATCGCGGTGCGGTGACGAGCATCGGCGTCGGCCTCGAAGACCGGCAAGGGGGTAATCGACATGAACGAATCTCATCGCGCTCGGCGTCGCAACGACAGTGCGCCGAGTGAATCGCTTGCCCGATTGTCGTCAGGCTCGGGTTTCCTAGCACCGGACGTCCCCTGACCAGACGCCGGCTCCAAACGCAATGAGTGG
>JAPUKX010000071.1 GCA_027295435.1 Planctomycetota bacterium
CCCAGCAATCGTTGGCGCTGGTGGGGTTGCTGGGGAAACCGCTGAGAGGGATCTGGCTGAGGAGATTCACATTGTCGGAAGTAAACTGAGCGCCCGCATGGGCGAGTCCGAGCCCGGCCGCCGCCAGCGATGCCACCACAAAGCGGCCCATCACCGATCGTAACATAAGGCTCCCCATAACCGGATCTCATCAAGAAGTGCCCCGATCGGGCAGTATACACGCATAGACGGCAAACGCGAGCAAATTCCGTCGCAGAATCCGGCTGCCGGCACCGGCCAGAGCCCTGAAGCCCCTTGCCCCCTTGCAGCGTTTCGGCGATCCGCGAACATCCCGAGGTCGTTCAGGTACGGATTCCGAAGCGCCGACAGGTGGAGGGTGAGCAGGGCGGGAGGCCGGCCGCCTGGGCCATCGTCCGATAGACCGGGGGCCGCTCAGTCGCCGCGGATCACCTCCTCGTCCAACCAGTCGCAGGTTCTTGTACTCTACCCCCCGCTGATTCGACCCTCCACGCGTCCCGGGGCCACGCGGGTGCTGAGCCGTTGTTGAAAGAGGGTCACATGAGCACACACATGACGGCCGAGATGCCCGAAGCGATTCGCCAGTCATCCCCGCCGCGCCTCAGCGCGTTGAGCTGGTTGGCCATCGCGGGCGGGTGTCTGCTCGTTGGTCTGTTGATCTTCATGTCGCTGAATCATCACGGACCGGCGCATGAGGCGCATCCCGAAGCACCTCCCTGGTGGGGCTTGGGCATACTGCCGTTCGTAGGGATGCTCGGCTGTATCGCCGTCTTGCCACTCCTGCCGTGGACCCACCATTGGTGGGAGAGCAACCAGCACCGCCTCGGCGTCGCCTTGGGGTTCTCGCTTCTGACATTGCTGTACTACTGGCTTGCCTTCGGCGCGGACAAGATTCCGGCTGTCCTGGAACACGCCATTGTCGTTGAGTACATCCCGTTCATCGTCTTGCTGTTTTGTCTGTATGTGATCAGCGGTGGGATTTCTCTGAAAGGCGACTTGGCGGCCCGACCGCTGACCAACACCACGTTCCTGGCCGTCGGCGCTCTGATCGCCAGCTTCATCGGGACCACCGGCGCCAGCATGTTGCTGATTCGCCCATTGCTCCAGACCAACTCCGAGCGGAAGCACGTCATCCACACGGTGATCTTCTTCATCTTCCTGGTGAGCAACGTCGGCGGGACCTTGCTGCCGATCGGAGACCCTCCGCTGTTTCTGGGGTATCTCTTCGGCGTGCCGTTTCTCTGGACCATGGGTCTATGGGCGCCGTGGGCGGTCTGCTGCGTGATCCTGCTGGCGATCTACTTCATCTGGGACTCCAAGGCGTACAAGAAGGAAACGCCAGCCGACATTCGACTCGACGAGACACAGAAGCAGCCGCTGCGACTCACCGGCTGGGTCAATCTCCTGATCCTGGGCGGCGTGGTTGCCTGTGTGGCCTTGGTCGATCCAAACAAAACTATTCCCGGGACAACGTTCACGCCCTTCCCATTCATGCGAGAGCTGCTAATGCTGGGGTTGGTTGCGCTGTCGCTGTGGAGGACGCCAAAGGGCGTGCGGGCGTACAACAAGTTCAACTACGCCGCGATCCTCGAGGTGGCGGCGCTGTTCGTTGGCATCTTTATCACCATGCAGGTGGCGATCGAATACCTCAAAGCACAAGGTGCGCATCTTGGTATCGACACGCCCTGGAAGTTCTTCTGGGCGACCGGTTCGCTTTCAAGTTTCCTGGATAACGCACCCACCTATGTCGTGTTCTTCGAGACCGCCAAGACGCTGCCCCAAGGCGCTGACGCCGAAATGGTGGACCTCGGCGGACGAGGAGTAATCAGCGCCGCCTACCTCGCCGCCATCAGCCTCGGGGCCGTGTTCATGGGGGCAATGACCTACATCGGCAACGGTCCCAACTTCATGGTCAAGGCCATCGCCGAGCAGACCGGCCTCAAGATGCCCAGCTTCTTCGGCTACATGTTCCGCTACAGTATTCCAGTCCTGATCCCCCTCTTTGTGGTCGTGACGTTGATCTTCCTGCGTTCGTAGGGGTACGCTGTCTTTGGCCGCCAGTGCGTGAGGAGCCCGGCAATGGTCAAGCGAATCCTGGTAGCCCTCAGCGGCACCCCGTTCACGCAGTCCGCCATACACCATGCGCTTGAGCTGGCCCGGATTCATCAGGCCCAGCTCACCGGGGTAACGGATGTTGACCTGGCACGGCTGGCCCAGGTCGGGCCGGTGCCCATCGGCGGCAGTGCAGCAGCGCGCGGGCTGGTTGAGCATCGCCTGGAGCTCACCCAACAGCACATCGAAGAGGCCATTGGCAGCTTCGAAAGCGCGTGCTCCGAAGCAGGCATGGTCGCCTGCGTCGCCCGTGAGACCGGCAACCCGTTCGAGGAGCTCATCGCGCAGTGGCGGTATCACGACCTGACTATCGCCGGCCTCCGCGGGCTGTTTGAATACGGCGTCGTCCACAACCCCGACGACCTGCTCATCCAACTGATCGCCAAGGGCGTCCGGCCGATCCTCGCCGTCGCCAAGGAGTACCGGCCGATTCGACGGGTGCTCGTGGCGTACAACGGATCAATGGAGTCGGCCAAGGCGCTGAAGCGGTTTATCCAGCTGAGCCTTTGGCCGGACATCACCCTCAAGATCGTCTGCTTCGACCTTGCCGCCGATGAAGCAAAGCCCCTACTGACCGACGCGGCAATTTATTGCCGTGCTCACGGCGTGGACCCAGAGACCGAGTTGGTCGAGGGCTCACCGCGCGATGGGCTGCTGGAGCACGCCGGGCAATGGCAGGCCGACCTGATCGTGATGGGTTCCACGTCCCGGGCCCGCATCTTCAAGCGCCTCCTGGGCGACACCGCGCTGCACGCGGTCCGCAACGCCGAGGTGCCGCTGTTCCTGACCCAGTAGCGCGCGCCGCGAAGGGCGCGGCCCCTATTAGTAGAAAGTGAATGAGCGGTTCCCGAAGAAGTCGTCTCATAGCAGCTGATCAATTTCCCGGCGTGTACCAGATCGGCGAGGTGTACGCGCGCTCCTGCGTCGATACCGGCGCGCCTTCAGGAATCGGAATGCCGAAACGGAAGGCTTCGATCGTGGACCAGCGCGGCGTCGGGATCTCTAGCACGCGGGCG
>JAPUKX010000072.1 GCA_027295435.1 Planctomycetota bacterium
ACCCGCTGGCCAGGTCGCGCAGCTTGCTGGTGAACGTTGCGCCGTGTTCGGCTGTCGCCATGGTACACCTCTCTTGTCGGGCCGGCCAGGCCCGCCGGCGGAGGTGCAACAACGCCAGCAAGGCCCGCCCGCTCGCCCGGCCGTCGCCAGGCTCACCCGTTCCGTTCAATTCTACTCGACGTGACGCCGCGACTTCACGCGGCACAACTGTACGATCGCCGCCCGGATCGGGTCGTCCAGCTCCGGCCAAGCTTCGATTATCGCTCGAAGATCGGCGTCGGCGCGCATGTGGCGCGCATGCGACTCAACGGGCGCGCCAGCGCAAGTCGTTTTGTGCTCGTCTGTTAGATGCTCTTTCGGGGTCGTTATTTGCCGGATTTTGAGTCCGGCGCGTCTGCCAATTCCGCCACTCCGGCGCTTTGCAATCACAGTTTTAGCATCGCCACGGCCGATGTCAACGGCCACCTGCGGACATGCGCGGTCATGTTCGGCACCCTTACGCACAAGTGAGGCGCAAGGAATTTCAGCCGGGGTGCCGTCCGTGCCGGTCGCGTGCTGTTCGTCAGCATCGTCGGCAGCGTCTCGAGCGCTGACCGGTCCTGGTCTCGCAGGGTGTTCGAGTAGAGGTCCATCGTCAGCGTGATCGTGCTGTGCCGTGCGAGGCTCTGCGCCGCCTTAGGGTGGACGCCGGCCCGTGACAAGTTGCGGATGAAGGTGTGCCGCAACTCCTCGCGGAAATCTGCACACTTGCCCATTGCAACGGTGAATGTGTGAGGTACACTGGTAGCGCCGTAGGTGCTTCAAACTCGCACGATCGAGGCAGTTGTCGGGGCCACGGATTCGGCCAGCAAGCACCTCAGCACCACCGTGCGGCCTCTTTGGTGAGGCGGAGGACCAGGATTGCTATAAATGTCGACTGTTCAAGAATCGAGCGTTACCCGAACGGTCAGTACAAAATGGCATGCGTGAATCATTCTCCAAGGACAATCGCCGTTGCACCGGCGGCAGTCCTGATCTCCATCTGTATCAGCCATTCCGGCGTTGGACAGACGCTGAGTGTCAACTTCCGCGGCACAATGCCGCTGGGCACCACCGCGACGGACCAGTACGGGCAGAAGTTCACCGTCACCGGACTCAGCGGGCTGACGTGGGTACAAGACACGCTCTTCGTCGCCGTCATGGATAACTCCGACAAACTGGTCTTGCTCGATGTCCAGTTGGACGTGGAGGGTACGATCAGCTTCGCCGCGATCATCGGTGGTCTCACCCTCGCCGAGTCGCGCGACTTCGAGGGCATCGCATACACCACAGTCGACCGTGACAGCGTGTTTCTTTCTGAGGAGGACACACCCGCCATTCAGGAATACAGCCACTCGGACGGCACTTTGCTCCAAACGCTCGACACACCCTCGGTGTTCTTCAACCTGCGTCCGAATTTCGGCTTCGAATCGCTTTCGCGACATCCTGCGGGCACGGAGTTGTGGACCGCGAACGAAGAAGCGCTCACGGTCGATGGGGAGCTTTCAACGCCGGTAGACGGGACGGTTGTCCGTCTATTGCGCTATACGCGCAGCGGTGAAACCGGTATTCCTGCCGAGCAGTTTGCCCACATCACGGAACCGATGCACGGCGGAAAGATTTCCGGCGGTCGTAGCGGCCTCGTCGATCTCGCCGTGTTACCGAATAGCAAGATACTTGCCCTGGAACGCTCATTTGCGTTCAGCATCCCGGATTTCTTCGAAAGCCGGCTCTATGAATTGGATTTCAGCGATGCGACCAACGTTAGCGGCTTCGTCGACGGCCTGATCGGAGAGACCTTCACGCCCGTCGCGAAGCACCTCCTTTGGTCAGGCAGCGTTGGCAATCTCGAAGGACTCGCATTGGGTCCATCACTGACTGGCGGCAACCAATCGCTGCTCGGTATTGTCGACGACGGCGACCCGCTGAGCACGAACCAACTCGTCGCTTTCGAGCTGCTGCTCTCCTGCGACCTCGACGGCGACGGATCGGTTGGCATCCTTGATCTGCTTCTTCTCCTGAGCAACTGGGGACCGTGCCCGGATCCGCCCGCTCCTTGCACGGCCGACCTGAACGGTGACAGCACCGTCGGCATCCTCGACCTGCTGGCGCTGCTGGCCAACTGGGGGCCGTGTCCGTGACCTGATCGCGATTCCAACTACAGCCCCGAACGTCTGTGACTGGAAGCAAGGTTTCAGACGATCCTTGAGGTTCAGTTCGAGATCGACTCGGCTCGCACAAAACACCTGTTCCAGCACAGCTCTCCGTAACGGATTCCGTTCAAGAAGGGACAGAACAAATGAAAAGGCTCGCACCAATGTTGACGGTCACAATCGCCGGGCTTGCGCTCGCGGCGATTCCCACGACCACTCTGGCGGACCACATTGCCGGGCATGACAATTGCGATCCGACCTTTCCGGTGCCGATTCCAGGTGAGGAGCACTTTACTGGCGGCGTCCTGTTTGTCACAGCGATCGGCCCCCTCGAGGACGACATCATCACGAACACATCCTTTGATATCACCTATGTGTCGGACGGTGCCACACCGGCGGATGAGATCCAGTTGCACGGCACCGTTCAGGTGGACAAGGGCTTCGCCGAGTTCATCGTCACCGGGGAGGATCTCGGTTTCGGCAGTGGACCCGGAACGTTCAAGGGCACGTTCTCCACCGATGCCCTCAACGGGGTTGTGTGGCCGAGCCCCCTGTTCCCCCCTCATTCGACCGTTGATTTGCAGATTGATGCCGTCAACGGCGGCATCGGAGGATATGCCTACTTCGTCGATTCGTTCATCAACTTTGATGTCATTCCGGCGCCGCCTTGCGCACCCCCGTGCCCGGCCGACCTCGATGGCGATGGCATCGTCGGGATTCTCGACCTGCTTGCGCTGCTTGCCGCTTGGGCCACCGACCCCGGTGGACCGCCCGACTTCGACGGCGACGGCACCGTTGGCATCCTCGACCTGCTCACGCTGCTAGCCAACTGGGGATCGTGCCCGTAACGATGCTTGGACGGAATAGGACGGAATAGCGGACGAAAGGACGGGAGTCTCTTATTCTTGTCCGGTTCGACCTGAGTCCTGCTCTGCCGACCTCAACTGCGACGGGGAGGTCAGCGCGTAGCCAGGTGTCGCGATGATGGCAGCAGGCGGCGGACACCGCCGAGAAATCCGGCCGGGTCAATCTGGGCAAGGCTGCGCCGGCGCCTTCATCGGTAAGTTGTTTTCCATTTTCTACTTGCGATACGTTGCAACCGCGTGTTATTCTAAGACATATAGTACCTGCAGACGGCAGGCCGTGGTTGGAGCCGCCGGTCACTACACGCCAACGATGGACGTGCTCTTGCTTTACCGCCATTACTTCACTCAGGTAGGAAGAAGAAAGATGTTTCGTCGCCACTCCTCTATATCATCCCGCTTGGTCCTTACTGGGGCGATGACATCGCTTCTGTCTGCGGGCACCCACGCTCAGCAGTTCATCGAGGAGTCGGCCAGCCGGTTCCCCTCGCCGAACCCCACCGACTACACCAACCAGCTTACGATCGGTGATATAGACGCCGACGGCGATCTGGACCTCATCTTCGCCAACGGCGCCGGCTTCTCATCGCCGGGCGCCGCCCAACCTCAGCGCGTCTACATCAACAATGGGTCCGGCGTGTTCACCGATGAGTCGGCGGCGCGGCTCGGCTTTTCCGGCTGGTGTCGCGGCGTCGAGCTGGGCGACATCGACGACGACGGCGATCTGGACCTGATCTTCGCCCAGGATTTCAACAAGCTGCCCCACCTTTTCGCCAACGACGGCAACGGCTTCTTCACCGACGTCACCGCTGCGCAACTACCCAATATCACCCTCAGCAGCTCCCGCGCCCAGTTCGGCGATGTTGACAACGACGGCGATCTTGACATCTACATCACCAGCGGGTCCACGAATCGCTTCGGCTGCGGCCAGTACCGCTTGTACCTCAACGACGGCAGCGGCTTCTTCACCGACGTGACGGCTACCCACCTTCCGATCGGGGCCGTCTGCAGCAACATGGACTGCATCTTCGGTGATATCGACGGCGACTTCGACCTTGATGTCAAGACCGCCAGCACCGGCAGCAACAGCAGCCGCCTTTACCGAAACGACGGGACCGGCGTGTTTTCCCTCGTTACCACTATTCCGGGCGATAGCTCCTGCTATTCCTATGACTTCGGCGACATGGATGGAGACGGCGATCTGGATCTCATCGGCATCAATGCGGGCACCGGCTCCACCGAACTCCTGCTGCGCAACGACGGCACCGGAAGCTTCACCAACGTCAGCGGGCAAATCTCGCCCAACACCAGCCTGGACGACAACGACAGCAAGTTCTTCGACTACGACAATGATGGAGATCTGGATCTCATCATCGCCCGACTCGGCTCCGGCGGCGAACGAATCTACAACAACGATGGCCATGGCAATTTCACCCAGGTCGCCGGCGTGATCCAGATCATCAGCGACTCTTCCCTCGACCTCATGGTCGCTGATCTCACCAACGATGGAAGGCTGGACATTGTGACCGCGCAAGGCGAATCCGGGAACTTCCAGAACCGTATCTACATCAACAACGGGCCCGCGGACACCATCCCCCCAGCAATCCAGCGCACCGAGCAGGCGCCCGACACCGCCGACACCAAAGGGCCCTACGTCATTCGCACAGTGATCTACGACAGTGTCACGTCCGATCGCGGGCCGTTCCTCGATGACGTCACGCTCAACTACGTGATTGCGATCCCAGCCGGCCTGGGCGGCGTGCAGCAGGTGCCGATGAAGTGGGCCGGCAACTCGCTGTGGCGCGGTGAAATCCCCGGCCAGCCGTCCGGCAGCCTCGTTGAGTATTATGTCACCGCGACCGACTTCGCCGGCAACTCCAAGACCGGCCCCATCCTGACGTTCACCGTCACCTGTAGTGGCACCGTCGGCGACATCGATTGCAACGGCATCGTTAACATCTTCGATCTGTTGGCGCTGATTGCCGCATGGGGTCCGTGTCCGCCTCCGCCGGCGCCCTGCTCCGCCGATCTCGACGGTGACGGCTCCGTCGGGATCCTCGACCTGCTCACACTCCTGGCGAACTGGGGATGAAGAAAGGGCTTGAAGGCTTGCAGGCTTGGAGGCTTGAGGGGTAGTGGTCACGCGCGCGGCCTGGAGGCCGCGGCTAAACAGACGGTCGGCCGGGCGCCGTGCCATACACGGTCGGGCATCGCGAATGGATTCGATTCGTACAAGTCAGTTCAGGCGAGCACGTCGAGCAACGTGCCGAGGTTCGTGACGTGGAAGTAGTTCACGACGCGGACGATCTCGGCCGGATCGGGCGGGGTTACATCTCGAAACTCGGTGGGCTTGCCGAGCGGGTCGGGGGCATAGGGTTTGCGATCGCTCGGCGGAGACGCCTGCGGGTCGGGCGGCACATCGCGTGCAAGGCGATGCAGCGATGGCTGGAACATGTCAGTCTGGACCGGCTGAACCAAGCCGCGCCGAAGACGGTCAATCTCCCGGCGGGCGGCGTTGAGCACGATCCGGCATTGCCCGGCGTCGCACTCACGAGAGGCCGGGGCGGTTTCGCTCGCCTGGCGGTTCCGCAGCGCCGTAGCCAGGCTCTCGGCATGAGCCCGAATGAGCCGCTCGACCGGATCGAACACGTTGAACCTATTCTCCACGTGCACACAATGGGAGCAGCACGGCGCGCACCAATTGCAGCTGCGGGTCCCGGCCGGGCGTAGCCGCCTATAACAACTCGGCTCCCGCGATTCGCTCACGGCACGCCTGGCGAAGTATGAACCGCGCGGGATAATCTGGTTGTGCCGGATGTCGCCCCGGCTCCACGGCCCAGCACCCGTCAACGTGCAGATGTCGAAACACGTGTTGCGAACCGATGAGCTTGATTACCAGCTTCCACAGGAGCTGATCGCCACCCGCCCGGTTAAGCCGCGCGACTCTGCCCGGATGCTGGTGATGAGCCGCTACGACAACACGATCGAGCATCGCCACGTGCGCGATCTGCCGCGCTACCTCCGGTCAGACGACGCGATGGTCTTCAACACCACCGCGGTCATGCGCGCCGGGCTGCTTGGCCGGCGAGTCGGCACCGGCGGCCGCGTCGAAGGACTGTTTCTCGACGAGCCCGAGCCGGGCCGTTGGCTGGTGATGCTCCGAAGCAACGGCCGACTGCGGCGGGGCCAGCAGATCGAACTGCTCGACCCACAAGGCCGCCCGCAAGGACATCGCCTCGAACTACTCGACCGCCAGGCATCGGGCTGGGTGGCGCGAGTGCTTGGGCCGGGATCAGCGGCTTCGGTCCTCGATCGGGTTGGACATACGCCGCTGCCGCCGTACATTCGCCGGGTACGGGGCGATCAGCTCGTCGCCGATGCGCTCGATCGGCAGTGGTACCAGACGGTCTATGCAGATGCTCAGCAGCGCGGATCGGTGGCGGCGCCCACCGCAGGGCTGCACTTCACGCCTGATCTTCTAGCCAGGCTCGAGAAGTCCGGCGTGCGGCGGATCGACGTGATGCTGCACATCGGCCTGGGAACGTTTCAGCCGATCACCTCGGGCAGGATCGACCAGCATGTGATGCACGCAGAGCATTACGCGGTCTCGCCCGAAGCGATCGCAGCTCTGCGCGAGCTGCGCAAGGGTCGGCGGGGGCGCATCTTCGCCATCGGCAGCACCGTGGTCCGCACGCTTGAGTCGCTGCCCGAGCCATTGCCTCAAACGGCTGCGTCGGATGGCCCATTCAGCGGGCAAACGGACCTTCTGATTGCTCCGCCCTATCAGTTCAAACATGTTGATGGGATGCTGACCAACTTCCACCTTCCTCGCTCCACGCTTCTGGCCCTGGTAGCGGCGATGATCGGGCTGGATCGCCTCAAGGCCGTCTATCACGAGGCGATCGAGCAGCGCTACCGGTTCTACAGCTACGGCGACGCTATGCTCATTCTTCCATAGCCGTCCGATTTCTACGGCCGGGCGGCGGCCAATCCCGATATCCTTTGTGCTGGGGTCGTTCGTTGCCAAATGGCATGACCATCGCCGAACTGATTGCCGGCCTATCGATCGAGCTGGTCCGTGGGTCAGGTTCGACGGTCATACGTGAAATCGTCGAGGATTCTCGCTGCGCCGGACCCGACTGCCTGTTTGTCGCCAGAGCAGGCGCCAAATTCGATGGTTGTGCCTATATTGCAGATGCGATCGCCGCTGGCGCGGTTGCCGTTTTGTGCAAGGACGCTGGTACCGTTTCCGACCGCGCGGCCGTCGTGGTGGCCGACGATGTCGCTACGGCTGGGGGGGAACTGGCCGAACGCTTCCACGGCCATCCCGGCAAGGCCTTGAGACTGATCGGCATCACCGGCACCAACGGCAAAACCACGACCGCTCACCTCATCCATCAGATTCTCAACCAGGCCGGCGTTCGCTGCGGCCTTGTCGGGACGGTGCAGATCGACGATGGAGCAGCCGTCACCCCGGCGTCCCTGACCACACCGCCGGCCATCGAGACCAGCCGCATTCTGCGGAGAATGATGGACAGCGGCTGCGCGGTCGCAGTTCTGGAAGTCTCCAGCCATGCCCTGCATCAGCGCCGGACTTCCGCTCTGTGCTTCGACGCGGCGGTCTTCACCAATCTGTCGGGTGACCACCTCGATTATCACGGCACGATGGACGCGTATGCTCAGGCCAAGGCCGGCCTCTTTGAATCCTTGGCAGCCGAGAGCTGCGCCATCGTGAACATTGACGATCCCGCAACGAATCGAGTGCTGCGGGATTGTGCGGGCCGAACGCTCCGCTGCAGCCTGACCGACCCGACCGCCGACTGCTTCGCCGAGGTTGGCCGCCAAACGATCGAGAACGTTGAAGCGGTATTGACTGGACCGTGGGGCGTGTTTGAGGTGTGTCTGGGGCTGATCGGCCGGCACAATGTCGCCAACGCGCTGCACGCTGCGGCCGTGTGTTGGGACTTCGGCGTTGAGAGGGCGGCGTTGCAATCGGGGCTGAGCTGCTGCACGCCGCCGCCCGGACGCCTGGAGGCGGTGACGGGGCCCGGTGACGAATTCACGGTGCTCGTTGATTACGCCCATACCGATGATGCTCTTGCGAATGTGTTGCGCGCGCTGCGGCCGGTGGTGCCCGTCGGTGGTCAATTGCGGCTGGTGTTCGGTTGCGGCGGCGACCGTGATCGCACCAAACGCCCACGGATGGCCCGGACCGCCGCCCGGTTCGCTGACGAACTGATCATCACCTCCGACAATCCGCGCACCGAAGACCCGCAGGCAATCATGGACGACATCCTTGAGGGAATACCCGCCCAACGGCTGGCCGAGACGATCACGCTGGTTGATCGGAGACACGCGATCCAGCACGCGATCCAGCGGACTCAGCCAGGCGACGTTCTGCTCATCGCCGGCAAGGGACACGAGTCGTACCAGATCATCGGTACCCAGAAGCGGCCGTTCGACGATCGTCTCGTCGCGGCCGATGCGTTGGCAAATCATCGAGCCAAGTCGGTCACGTGAACTTCTTCAACGCGGACAATCTGCTCGCCCATACTGCCGGCCGATGGCTGCAACGCCCGGATCGCCCGGCGACTCTCGCCGGCGTTGGGATTGACTCGCGGAGCGACCTCGCCGGCAAATGCTTTGTAGCAATCAAGGGCGAGCACCACGATGGCCACGACTATCTGCGGCAGGCGGTTGATGCTGGAGCGGATTTGCTGATCGTTCACCACCACCCGCTTGAGCGTGATCTGCCACCTCATGTCGGCGTGTTACAGGTAGACGACACGCGGGCGGCCCTGGGGCGGCTGGCATGCGCGTACCGTCGGCAGCTTCGCCGGACCAGGGTGATCGCCATCACCGGTTCGGCCGGCAAGACCACCGTCAAACACCTCCTTGACGCGGTGCTCTCGACCTCGATGCGGGGCAGTGCCGCACCAAGATCGTACAACAACGACATTGGCGTTCCACTGACGATCCTGCGGACCGATCCCCAGGATGAATACCTGATCGTTGAGATCGGGGCCAACCGGCCGGGAGAGATTGATCAGCTCGCCGCGATGGTCCAGCCGGATGTGGCCGTGATTACGATGATCGGCCGGGCGCACCTTGGGGGTTTCGGATCGTTGGAGACGGTTGCTCGCGAGAAGGCGACGCTGCTGCGGCATATGCAATCGAATGCCTTGGCGGTCGTCAACGCCGACTCGCCGCATCTGCGCCGACATATTCACACGGCCGAGTCGCTCGTGCTGTTCGGGCAGGCCGATGACGCCGATCTTCGATTGACCGACTGGGGTGCCGATGAGGGCGACTGGAGGTTCGAGGTAGACGGGCGCGACCGATTTCGCCTCGGCCTGCCGGGCAAACATAACGCGCTCAACGCACTTGCGGTGGTGGCCGTGGCGCGCCAGCTGGGGATCACCGATCGACGGATCGACGCGGCTCTTGGGCAGTGCGAGCCGGTCGAGATGCGCATGAGTTGTCATCGCATCGGCGACATCATTGTATATAACGATGCCTACAACGCGAACCCCGACTCGGTCATCGCGGCCGTGAACACGTTCGCCGAGCTCGCTGCCGACGCCACGCGTCGCGTGCTGGTGCTTGGTGATATGTTGGAGCTTGGCGAGGCCGCGTCACGGCTGCACCGAGAGATTGGCCAATTCGTCGTTGACCTCGATCGAGGGGCGCCGATCGACCACGTGATACTGGTCGGCCCGCTGGCCCAGAACGCCGCGGCACCCATCAGGGAGGTCTGGCCGGCGAATCGGCTCACCCTGCTGAGCGAAATGAACGCGAAGACCGCAGCCGCGGCGGCCGGTCTTCTTCAGCCGGGTGATACTGTGCTGCTGAAGGGTTCGCGGGCGGTCGCGCTTGAACAAGTGATGGATGCAATCAAGCGACGACACGAAGGTGGCGATGTTGTGGCAGGGGCACAGCGCGGGGGCCAGCCCCGCCGCGAGACACTGACAAGAGCGCCCGGTGTTCTCGAGCCGCCAACCCTATCCCTTGACTCCTAACCCCTGACCCCTCAGCATGCTCTACATCCTGCTCCAGATGACCAGCGAGTGGCTCGACGAACGGGGCCTTTATTCGCTGCTACAGGTCTTGTACTACATCGAATTCCGAGCGTTCGTAGCGGCGCTGTTGAGCTTTGGACTGGTGCTGGTCTTCGGCCGGGGGGTCATTCGCTGGCTGATTCGACAGAAGATCGGCGACTCACCGGAGTTCTACCATGCCGACCTGAATGAGTTGATGGCCAGCAAGACGGCCACCCCCACCATGGGGGGGATTCTCATCGTCGGCGCGACACTCCTGACCATGCTCCTGCTGGCGGACCTGCGCAACCGCTACGTGATCATCGCGTTCTTCGTGCTGGGTTGGCTGGCGTTGCTTGGAGGCGCCGACGATTGGCTCAAGCTGACCTCGGCCCGCCGAGCACCGGGCTCGCGCGAAGGTCTCCATCCGTGGGAAAAACTGTTGTTTCAACTGGGTATCGGCGCGGTGGCGGGCTTATTTCTGTTTCGCCATGGCATCGGCGACGAGACGACGCGGGTGCTGACGCTGCCACTTCAACGCACGTATCGGCCGGGCACCATGGAGTTGGAGCAAGGCGTGCTGGTGCTGGGAGGATTTGCCTTCGTGCTCATCTCGATGCTGCTCATTGCCGGCACATCCAACGCTGTCAATCTCACCGATGGCATGGACGGTCTGGCGGCGGGCACCCTGGTGGTCGCCTCGTTTGCCTTGATGGTCCTCTGCTTCATCGCAGGGAGCGTAGAGACGGCGAAGTTCCTCAACTTCCCTCATATCGACGGGGCGGCGGAGTTGATGATCGTCACCGGTGCGATGGCGGGCGGGTGTCTCGGGTTCCTGTGGTTCAACTGCGCGCCGGCCCAGGTGTTCATGGGCGACACCGGGGCGCTGCCGTTGGGCGGCCTGATGGCTTACATCGCCGTGGCCATTCGTCAGGAGATTCTGCTACTGATCATCGGCGGCGTGTTCTTCATGGAAATGGCCAGCGTGGTCATCCAGGTAGCCTACTTCAAGTCGACGAAAGGTCAGCGAGTTTTCCGCTGCTCACCGGTCCATCATCATTTCCATCTGGGCGGATGGTCCGAACAGCAGGTGGTCACACGGTTCTGGGTGTTGGCGGTCGTGTTCGCCATGATCGCGCTGGTGTCGATCAAGCTCAGATGACATGGGTCAGGGGTCAGGAGTCAGGGGCCCTTGCTCACAGCATCTGCGCCAGCTCGATCGTCGCGCCGGCGACGTTGGGCGCCTTCACGAAACGGTGTTGGCGAAGCAACATGACCAGATCGTGGAAGTCCTGAGGCAGCGGCGACCGGAACGTCATGGCCTCGTTTGTGATCGGATGGGTGAAGCTCAGCATCGCCGCGTGCAGCGCCTGACGCGCGATCAACGGGTCGCGAGCAGATCGATCGCCGGCCCCCGCCGGGCCGACCACATCGCCGGCCGTCAGATGTCTGCCGCCGTACATCTCATCGCCGACGACCGGGTAACCGAGATACGCCAGATGCACGCGGATCTGGTGCGTTCGGCCGGTCTTGAGTTGAATCTCCAGAAGCGAGAACTGATCATACAGTTCGCGCACATGGTAGATCGTCACCGAGGGCTTACCGGTGTCATCCCAGCGGACGGCGTATTTCTCCCTTCGGGAGGGGTGCTTGCCGAGCGGAACATCAATGACGTCGGCGACCGGCTCGACCTGGCCGTGCACGACGGCGAGGTATCGCTTTTCGGTGCGGCGCTGCTCGAACTGCCGGGCCAATCGCCAATGGGCCGTCTCTGATTTGGCCGCAACCAGCACGCCGGTCGTATGGCGATCGAGCCGATGCACCACGCCTGGGCGGGCAAACTCCTCTCCAACCGTGGAGAGCGTCCCACCCGAGCGGTGCAGGAAGTGATACGCCAGGGCGTTGATGATCGTTCCGGACCTATGCCCACGGGCCGGATGGACGATGATGTCGTCGGCCTTGTTGAGAACGATCAAGTCGTCATCTTCATAAAGCACGTCGAGAGGGATGTCCTCGGCGGCGATCTGGGTGCTCGACGGGGGAGGAAGGATGGCCACGATCTCATCGCCCGCATGTAGCCGGGTCGAAGGCCGAGGGACTCGGCCGTTGACCGTCACCGCCTGTTCTTTGATCAGCCGCTGCAGGGACGTTCGACTCAGGAACGGTATGCGATCGACGAGATAACGATCGAGGCGCTTGTTGAGGTTTCGCGTAATGTTGAAGCGAACAGAGATCGGCGTGTCGTCATCGTCGGCTTGCTTTTCGTACAGCGCGAACAACGCTTCGCGATCAACCTTGCCGCCTGGGGCGATCAGGTCGCCGCTGGGGCCGCTGGATTCTGACTTCGCATTCCGGGCAAACGGCATCAACCGCCGCCGACCTCGACCGCCGGCAGGAGGTCGCGGAGCACCTCCTCAATTGCCACCGGCTCAAGCGATTCAGGCTCGGGCTGGTCGGGCAATTGCTCCCGCGTCGGCAGTGAGACAGTCTGGGCGTAATCTCCGACCCTCGCGGCGCGGGCGAGCGCACGCTGGGCCAACTCGGGATAGTAGGGTTCGGCCCGCCGGGCTGCCCGTTCATACAGGCTTCCGGCCGGCTCCAGATCGCCGCGCGACTCCGCCACCACCGCCCGCCCGTTGAGCGCGCTGACCGCGTGCAGCGTCATCGCCAGGGATTGATCGTCCGCTTCAAGCACCGCCAGAAACAGACGGTCGGCGCGGTCGAGATACTCCAAGCGCTGCTCATCGGTGAGCCTGAGCAGCGGATCAGTCAGCGTTGGATCGGCCCCCAGCGCCCGGCCGGCCTGGACCGCGCGCAAGAGCGTGTCCGCGGCCTGCCGCTTCGCCTGCAACGGCAGGCCCGGAATATCGGCATAACGCTCGGCGACGTCCTCGAAGCTGCCGGGAAGTCGAGCCTCCAGGAACGCCGTCCACCCCTGCTCGACGTACGCGCGCTTGTGCTGCTTCCAGCGGAGCAGGCCCATGTAGACTCCCACCGCAATGAGGGCCATCAGCAGCCACGACGGCCCCTTGGTCCGCAGCCACAGAATGAAATCCTCGTTGAGGCGGCTTTCGCTGACCTCCGTCTGGTGAACCTGCTTGAGTCGGTCGCGATCCATCGGTCATACTCCCTCACGTGCTGGGTCGGGATGACCGCGGTGATCCTATCGCACGGCTGCGGCCCTGGCAACGATCAAGCCTCGCTCCCGGTGAACCGCCCAACACCATCTATTTCAGTTCTTCAAGGGCGGTTTCCAGCCAGATCAGGCATGCCTCGAGGTATCGCGGATTGCCTTCGGACCTGAGAAACTTCGGTGCAGTGCCCGCTAGCAAGGCTCGCCGAATCATGGCCAGGCGCGGGTAGTTTTCGTCAACGGCGAGCCCGTGGGCCTTGCGAGCATCGGCGATCGCCTTGACCGGTTTGGTGGGTCCAAGCCGCTGGGGTCGCGCCCACAGTTGACGCTCCAGGTAGATCGCATCCTCGACCCAGTGGCCGGGGCGGACTTCCGCCAGATCGATCAGACTCACCGGGCCCGACTCCAGAGAGACGCGGCTCATGGCATTGGCCAGATGAAGGTCGCCGTGCAGCCATTGGCGGACGTCCCGCGCCTGCCATTGCTCAAGAATCCGGTCGAGACGATGGCGAAGCACCTTGATGGCTGAGCTCCAACGCTGCTTGTGAGCGATGGCGTTGATCTTCAAACTTCGCTGCGCATCGCGCACCAGCTCAGTCCACGGCTCGGTCTTTGGTTGGGCATCGACGGGATAGGTTGATGTGGCGGCGTAGAATCGGGCGGCTGCGTCAGCCGTTCGCATCGTATGGTCCTGGTGCCAGTGCGTGCCAAGCGGGCCATGCGCGAAACGCTCCATAACCATCCAGGCCAGATCGTAGTCACCGAGGGTTTCGCCGGAGGCATACAGCTTCGCCACTACCAGCCCCTGGCTGTCAGGGGTCTGAAGCCGGCGCGTCCACAGCAGCTCGCGCTGAACGACGGGCAGCTTCACCACCACAGGGGCCTCGCCGCCATCGGGTAGGCGCAACATCGCCGTGCCCGTGGCCGCTCCCCCTCGCTGCCAGTCAGCCTTGAACCAGGTGATTTCTCCCAGTTGTCCCCCGCAGGCCTCGGTAAGCACAGGGGCAAGGCTTGCCCCGAGGCTGCGCGCGCTGGGCTGGGGAAGATCGCCAGAATCGTGGCTCACGGCCGATGCTCAGGAACCAGGCTGATGCAGACAGCCTATCTCGAACACCGGGCGTGAACAAGGGCGACCGCGGCCCAACCGGCACCGCCACGAGGTGAATCGAGGGCGGCTGGCCGGCCGTACAATTGACCCTCGCGTGAGCACTATGCGATCCACCCCCCAGCAGGTGAACCTCGCTCAGCACGAAGGTTGGGCCCTTTTCTCCGCCGCCGAGGCCATGCTCAAGGGTGCCCTGGAAGCGGAGACCGTCGTGAAACTGCTCACGGGACCTCGAAGCGAATCATTTTCCAGCCTGTTCGATCTGGGCGGGGACCGGTTGGTCTCGCAGTTGTTGCATACCCACGGAACGAGCCTGCTCGCAACTCCCGACGCCAGCCGTGGCGTGACACTCGCCGCGCATGCAGCGGTCTCGGCCCATCAAGCGTTCGCGCTGGTTCCCAACGACCAGCTCGATATCACCATGCCTGCGATCAGCCGGGCTTGCGACTGCTCATTTGATAGCGGGGGTGCAATGTGCCTGGTGTTGGAAGACGATCCGCAGAATTGTCGGGCATCGTGCCCGCGACGCGCAGCCATTCGTTTGGACCTGCCATGCATCGAGCCGACAGGAGTTGCACAACTGCGCGATGCGATGGAGCAGGGACTGCGTCTGAGCCGAGCCGGGCGCGGCGTGGTGGCGATGGTGGTGCACCGCCGGATTCTGCGAGCCATCGAGACGCTGGATGCTCGTCCGAATCGAGTCACGGATCCTGTCCATACCCCTATTGTCCACCGCGACCGACGCGGCCCCCGCTGGGCTGAGACGGGCGGCGTGCTTCGGATGGCTCGTCGATTGGAGATGAACCTCACCACCAGCGCCCCCAGCCCCGGGGAAAGGCTGCCGGTCGGCTTCATTGTCATCGGCGCCGCCGCTCCGGCCATGTTCCACCTGATTCACGTGCTGCGGTTGCACGGCCGAGTGCCGGTGCTTCAGCTGGGCCTGGTTCACCCGATCGACGACTCGATCGTGCAGCGATTGCTCGGCCGATGCGAGCAAGTCGTTGTGCTGGAACCCCGACCCGGGTCGATCGAGACCGGCGTGCTTGGGGTGTGCGAGTCAATGCGCAGTCGCGGCGAGCAACCGGCCGTTGTGTGGTCTCGGACGCTGCCACCCGACCCGGCGGGGACCGCGCAGGTCATGCGGCCCGATGGAGCCCTGCACCCCTCGGCCTTGGCCGCCAAGATCGTCCATTTGCTGCGCACCATCCGCCCCGGCCTGGTGGTGGCTTCCCCACCCGTGTCCAATCTGCTGCTGCCGGACGGGGCTGTGCCTCCTCGAGGCATAGAACTCGGCTCCGTCGGGGCGCTGGCCCAGATCCGTAGCGTGCTCGCCGATGTGGACCAATGGCTGCGCGATCAGTCGGCGATTGACGAGGGCTCCGCAGAGGCCCCAGAGCCGACGGCCCTGGCCATCGACGGGATCGAGCCGATCGGGGCCCCAGGGCGAGTCGTGCGCGTGGAGACGTGGCCATATCAACGATTTCTTTTCGAAGGATCCGCGTCCTTGCAGCAGGCGGCGAGTGATGACGGTTCGTGGATCTTTGTGATCTCGTCTATTGGTGCTGCGGATGGGCAAGACGTGCAGCGTATGGTGCGAGGCGCCGCTCCAGTCGCACGAGCTGACCGGGTGCGGATCGAGCTGGCCGATCTGAACGATCGCGCCGCATTGCAGGATTTGCTGCGCGCGCTGACCCTGCTCGATCAACTGAGCGTGGTCATTGTGCGCGACGGGCCCCCAGCTCGGTATGACGTGGCTGCCATGGAACGGTCCCGCGCTGAAGTCGACCGCCTGGGATATGAACCCAGCCAGCGCGCGGTCTGGCCGGCGGAGGAGGCGTGCGCCATTCGTCATCCGGCTGACCCGATGCGGTCCCTCCCATCACATGCGTCGAGCTCAGCGGCGATGCGAACGCAGTTCAGCGTTGTCCGGACTTCCCAGTCTCGACCCGATACCGTGCAACGCCGGATCAGAATCCGTCCTCTCTTGGAGCAGGCGGAGGTCGTTCGTGCTCGGCCGCCAGCGAGCACTTGGCGGGATGCGCGGGGCGCCCGGTTGGCCCGACCCAAGCCCCTCCATGCCAGTCAGTCCCAATGGCGAGCCCACTTGGCAGGATTTCGTGGACAGGCGCCAGGTGTGGCCGCATGGGCGCTGTGTGAAGCCGGCCGAATCATGGGGTACCAGGTCCGAAGTCTGAATGACCCCACGCCAATCGGCCCCGGCTTGCGCGCGTGGGCCCAGGTGCTGTTCGCACGACCGGGCCGAGATCAAGCTCCAGTGCCCGTCACCGCAGCGATCCCCTACGGCGAAGCTGATTTGTTTCTCGGACTGGAGCTTCGCGAAGCCCTGCGGGGCATCGAACCCGGCGGATCGTTGCGTGTGGCGAGTCCCGACCGCACCTGGGTGATCGTCAACTCCGGGCCGTGTGAGGGCCAGCGCGACGCCCAGCCACCTGCGGAGTTCGCGGCCCAGGCAGCCCCGGCCCTGCTTGCGGTCTGCCGGCCCCAGTCACCGCTGATCGAAGACTTCGCCCGAGCCTGTCGCAGCGCTTTCCACACCGATCGCGTCGTTGATCTGGCTCTCCTCGGCGCGGCGTTCCAGCGCGGATTGATCCCGGTGACACCCGACGCCATCGAGGCAGCCTTACAGCAGGTCGAGGCGCGAGGCTTCGGCCGGGCTAATGAAGCGTTCCATTTCGGCTGTCACCTTGCCGTCGATGGCCGGCAGTTTGCTCGCTGCAACGCCACCTGCGCCGACGAGGCCCCTCGCATCGTCCGCCGCACGATCCTGTTGTTGAAACGAAGACGGCGGGCTGGTACACGGTCGGGTACCGCTCGCTTGGCGCGGATACTGGAGCAGACCCTCGCCCAGATGCCCGGCTTGGCGGAAACGGACCTCGGCCGACACGCCCGCCGAGACCTCGTGATCGCCCTGCAGCACTGCCTCGCCTGGGGTGGACTCGCCTATGCCCAGCGATACGCCGATCTGGTCACCGCACTATACCTAGCTGACCGCGGCGACCAGGGGCGGGCGGTCACCCGCAGCGCGATTCTGCCGCTGGCCGAGGCCATGCTGATCCGCGATCCGATCTACATCGCGACCATGGCCACCAGCGCCGAGCAACGCCGTCGCGCGCGTCAGTGGCTCAACGTCAAGCTGGCTCGGGGCGACCGGCTCGAACGACGCTTCCTTACCCGCATCGAACTGGTCGCCTTTCGGCGACGAATCAGGCTCGACATCCGATCCAGCCTCTGGCCGGCTCAACTTGTGGCGTGTGCGCGACACTGGATGCCACAGCGGTGGCGCGGCACCTTGAGGGAGCGCCAAATCCGCGAGTATTTGATCGATGTAACCCAGCGCGCTGCCCGCGGCGCCACCCATGACTACCAGCAGTGGAGTGAAACCATGCAACGACTGCATGACCAGGCCCTGGCGGATCGCCTACGCGACATGGCGCTGGCGGAACTTCGGATGCTCATCGAGCCCGATCCTCGGCCTGCCGCCGAGCCGCAGCGCCTTGCGGCTGGGGCGTCCGGGCCACGAGGCATTCGTGCATCGGGCTGACGGCCAGCTGGCGGGCAACGATATCCGCGCGATCCCCATCAAAGCCGTCAAGTGAGCTTCTCCCGAATCCTACGAGTTGCCGCCTCCTCGCAGCAGCGCACCCGTACCCACGTTAGGCGTCGCGTATAAAGACGACACATATTCCCCGCACATGGAGCGTTCGCCGTTCTGCAGCTCGCACCTCTACGAGCCCAGCTCATTGAGTGATGTACTCGGGAATCGAGTCAATGCGAAGTATTTCTCCTGTCTCTGCATCAATTACCGTTCTCCAATGATCGATCGTAGGTCCAACACCCGGCGGGAAACCACGCCCTGGTGCACCCTCAGGTGGGCCCGGCGGCCTCGGTAGGTGGACCGGCGGTAATCCGCGCAATAGCACGATCCAAACTCGCCTATCCACAATGCCGACAAGTTCGGATGAGAACAGCACGTACGTGGCGACGATCTCCTTAGCGCTTGCGGGATCTCCATGAGCCAAAGCGAGTGCTTCGCTGAAAGTAAGTCGTGGAGGCTCAGGGGGCAGTCCGCTGATGTGCTGACCAGCTGCCCCCCGCATCTGTTCGGCCTCACTTTGAACTGAAGGTGCCGGCCTGATGGGAGGAAGCTCCTCGGGCCACTTCGTCGTGGTCTTCATTACGTGGCCCGTATCAGGTGAAAGGAGCACGGTGATCGTTCGAATGTGCGGATTGATACGTCCGGCAGACGGCTCCCGAATCGTGACTCCATCCAAGACAATCTGTCAAGTTTCCTGCCCCTGCAGTTCTTCCGACAGGCCTGGGACCGTCTGGTCTCCGAGGGTCATGAGGGATGCGCTCGCGCGCATCGCGGGCCCCAATTCACCCATTGTCTGCTGAGCACGCTTGATCGCCTCCCCCTCAGTAAGGGTGATCGCAGCGCTCCTTGTCTCCGCCGTCTCACAAAGATCACGCGAGCAACCCCACGTTTGTATAGCCACTGAGCAGATGATACCCGCACCTGTTATCAACCTCGCAGGCGCTCGGCAACAACTAAGGCCAATCGTGCGCATTCTTGACCCACAATCTTTCGGCGGTTCGGTCCGCATCGTGGACCTGCCTTCCTGATAGCTGACACCTGGTAGCTGAAAACCAACAGACCCCCGTCTCGCTTCAGTCGGTGGCGCCGATGGTCATGGCCACCGTGCGGTGCGCGATATCCTCCTCGTCCAGCCAGCGGTCCAGCGCGACAGCATCGTCGCGGACAATTCGTCGGCCGTCCGGATTCACGCCCTGATCCCGCATGAACTTCTTCAGCGTGACCGGCAAGCCGAACTCGATACTTTCGTGAAAGATATCGCGCTGCTCGACCTCACCCCCGTATCGGTCGATCAAATGACGCACAAGGGCTCGGACAAGATCCTCCGGGGCGCTGGCCCCGGCCGTGATCAGCACCATCTCGACGCCGTCGAACCATTCATCTTCGAGTTCTGAGGTGTCGTCGATCAAGTAAGCCGGCGTGCCAGCGGCTCGGGCGATCTCGGTCAGACGTACGGAATTGGAGCTGTTGCTGCTCCCCACGACCAGCACCAAGTCGCACTCTGGCGCGATTGCGGCGACCGCCTTCTGGCGATTCGTGGTGGCGTAGCAGATATCGTCACTCGGCGGATCCTTGATATTCGGAAACGCGTCACGAAGGGCCTCGATGATCACGGACGCATCGTCCATACTCAGCGTCGTTTGCGTAAGATAGACCAGCTTGTCGGGGTCGTTGATTCGGAGGTTGGGAATGTCCTGGGGCGAGGAGATGACCTGAATCGCATCCGGTGCTTCCCCCCTGGTGCCGATGATCTCCTGATGGTCGGAATGGCCGATGAGCACAATCTGGTAGCCCTTGGCCGCGTAGCGGATCGCCTCCATGTGCACCTTCGTCACCAGCGGGCAGGTGGCGTCAATGACCGTGAGCTGGCGCTCGACCGCCTCCTGTCGCAAAGCCGGGCTTACCCCGTGGGCACTGAACACCACGACTGAACCTTGCGGCGCCTGGTCAAGAGAATCGACGAACCGCACCCCGCGATCCCGGAACCGATCGACCACGTGCCGGTTGTGGACAATCTCGTGATGGACATAGATCGGCCTGCCCTGGTAGATCTCCACCAGCTGCTCAACCACGTCGATCGCCATATAGACACCGGCACAGAAGCCGCGCGGGTTGGCCAACAGCAGTTTCATACCATCTCCGGTGAGTTCAGCACCGGGATCATAGCAGGATCAACTGGGCCACAGCGCCCTGGCCCCCCAGGACGGGCGTCGATACAGTGTGTGTTCACTCTGGCTGACTGCCGAGCCGATCGATGACGTTGAATCCAGTCCAACAGCTCGAGATCTACGGGCCGGACCGCTGCGACACGCTTACCGTCGAGCAGGCTCGGCTGTTCTGCCGCCGCCTCGCCGGCCATCGTTACGAAAACTTCTGCGTGCTCAGCAGCCTGATGCCCAAGGACCTGCGCGACGATTTCGCCGCGGCCTACGCGTTTTGCCGCTGGGCCGACGATTTGGGCGACGAGATGGGCGACCGGAACCGTTCGCTTGAGTTGCTGGCGTGGTGGCGCCGCGAACTGAACCAGTGCTTCGCCGGCACCCCCCGCCACCCCGTGTTTATTGCCCTGGCACCCACCATCAAACGCCATGAGCTTCCCATCGAGCCATTCGACAACTTGATTCGGGCCTTTGAGCAGGACCAGACTGTGCGACGATATGAGACGTGGACGCAGTTGCTGGATTATTGCCGTCTGAGCGCCGATCCTGTCGGCCGTCTTGTGCTCATGATCGCCGGTGAACGGCGAACCGAGGAGCAGTTCGAGCTCAGTGACGCCGTCTGCACCGCTTTGCAGTTGACCAATCATTGGCAGGACGTACGCCGGGACATCGTTGATCGCGACCGCATTTACATTCCACAGGAATTGATCAAAACCAGCGACTTCGAGCCCCGGCTGCTCGCCACGGCCCGCCACGGCTTCGCGCCCGACCATCATTCCCTTGATGAATCTCGCGAACTCATTCGCGACTGTGTTGAGCGAACGTGGCCGTTGTTCGAGAAAGGCGCCGAATTGATACCTAGGCTCAGGCCACACACCCGGCCGTTTGTGTGGCTCTTCCTCGCCGGCGGCCGGCGTGTTCTGCGTCTGATCGAATTATGGGGATATGAAACCGTCCTGCACCGCCCCAAGCTTTCCAAGGCGGCAAAGCTGAGCTTTGTGACCAGGGCGAAACTTGCCGCCGGTCTGGCCGGGCTTTTCGGAAGAGGACCCAGATGACCGCTATTGAAGGGCCGACAGTCTCAGAAGCCTCGCGCTACTGTCGCCGAATAACGCGCCGCCGAGCACGCAATTTCTATTACGGCTTGAAGCTGGCGCCGGAACCGCAGCGCTCGGCGCTCTTTTCAATCTACGCGTGGATGCGGCGGGCAGACGACCTGGTGGATGGAACCACCGACGACACCAACCGTCCGCTGCGTAACATCGAAGCGTTTCGTTGCGCCACTGACGCGGCGCTGGCTGGTCAAATCGTTGATGACGATCCGCTGTGGGTCGCTCTCGCCGATACCGCGACCGGCTTCAATGTCCACCGCGAAGCCCTGTATGCGATGCTCGACGGGCAAATCGACGACCTCATCGGCCGGCAATACCAAACATTCGATCAGGTTCGCGAGTATTGCTATCGCGTGGCGTCCGCAGTTGGCCTGATCTGCATCGAAATCTGGGGATATCGCGACCCAGTGGCCCGCGAACTCGCGGTCGATCGCGGAATCGCCTTCCAACTCACTAACATCCTGCGCGATTACAAGGAGGATTACGACTCGGGGCGCGTGTACCTGCCGGCTGAGGATTTTGCCCGCCACGATCTCACTCCATCGCAGGTGAGGCAATGGTCCGATCCGAGTCGCTGCCGGGAGTTTATTCTGGAACAGGCCGAGCGGGCCAAGTCGTTTTACGTTCGCTCGGCGTCGTTGGACCGATTGATCACACCATCATGCCGGCCGGCGCTGTGGGCCATGACGTCGATCTACCGCTCATTGTTGCGAAAGATCCAGCGGGCGCCACAGCGAATCATCGTTGGTCGAAGGCTGCGTTTGAGTCCCCTGCGAAAGGGGGCCATCGCCCTGCGTGCCCGCTGCTTGGCCATTCATGATAATTCACCTCCGCCCAGATCGTGCATGACCAAGACATGAGGCGAGCTCGCCTACGCCTTGCGGCTCAACGTGTTTGGCGAATGCGTCATGCCTAATGCGTCGCTTCATCTGCCGGTGGCGCTTATCGGCGTTGGCGAAGTGCCCAGGAGAGGACTCGAACCTCCACGGGATATTAATCCCACCAGCACCTCAAGCTGGCGCGTCTGCCAATTCCGCCACCTGGGCGGTGGTGAATGTGCCCAGTATAGTCCGGCGGGGAGGCATGTCGAGACGGCGCCCGGCCTGGCGCTTCGCAGCCCGCGCGAAGCCGCGAGCGAGCTATGATCTTTTCCATGGCACGCGAGACGCTGCGCATCAACGAAGTCTTCTTCTCGATCCAGGGCGAATCAACCTGGGCGGGATGCCCTTGCGCGTTCGTCCGAATGACCGGCTGTCACCTGCGGTGCAACTATTGCGACACGGAGTATGCCTTCACGGCCGGCGCAACCAGATCCATTGATGACATCATCGATGAGGTCTGCTCGCATCCGACTGATCTGGTCGAGATCACAGGCGGCGAACCGTTGCTCCAGAAGCCGGTACAGACGCTTATCACGCGCCTGTGCGACCTCGGCAAAACGGTACTCATTGAGACCTCCGGAGCCTGCGACATCAGCGTGCTCGATCCGCGGGCCATCCGCATCATGGACCTCAAAACCCCGGGCAGCGGCGAGGTCGATCACAACCTGTTGGCCAACCTTGACCACCTGACCAAGCGCGACGAGGTGAAGTTCGTCATCACTGACCGGGCCGACTACGAGTGGGCAAAATCGGTCATCGCACGGCACCGTTTGCCGCAGCGCTGCGGGGCGGTGCTGATGTCGGCGGTGTGCGAGCAGACGCCGGGCGCACAGATCGCCGGCTGCGACGGGCTCGATCTTCAAACGCTGGCCGAATGGATTCTCAAAGACCCGCCCAAAGGCGGGCAGGTGCGGCTACAAACCCAACTCCACAAGCTGATCTGGGGCACCGGGGCCCGCGGGGTGTAGGCTCCGCGAGTTGGCGAGTTGTGCCGAGCCCGGCTATACCGGTTGGGCAGATGACCAGATCGTCCCCCGCCGCCGTTGGCTTCATCAGCATTCTTCTCACTCTGATCGCCTGGTCCAGCGTTCCGCTGTTTCTCAGACACTTTGCGGAGTCGATCGACGCCTGGACTTCCAACGGATGGCGTTACGGGTTTGCGGCGCTGCTCTGGGCGCCGGTGCTGGTGGTCGCAGGTTACCGCCGCCGGCTTCCTGCCGGGCTGTGGCGGGCGGCGCTGGTTCCCAGCATCATCAACGGCGCGGGGCAGGTGTGTTTTACATGGGCGCATTACAAGATTGACCCGGGGTTGCTCACGTTCGGCTTGCGCAGTCAGTTGCTCTTCGCCGCTGTGGGCGCGTACGTGCTGTTCCCGATGGAGCGGCCCATCATCCGGTCGCGCCGCTTTCTGCTTGGGGTGGTGGTGGTCACGGGGGGCACCGCCGGGGCCGTGCTCCTTGGCCGCCAACCCGTCGTCGGGGCGCACGCCGCCGGCGTCATCCTGTCCGTGGTCAGTGGGTTTCTGTTTGGGGCCTACGGGTTGGCGGTGCGCAAATATATGCACCAAGTGAACCCGGTCATCGCCTTCGCCGCCATCAGCCAGTACACAGCCGCGGCGATGGTTGCGCTGATGCTGATCCGAGGCGAATCCTTCGGCCTGATGGCGCTGGCGCTCCCCACCAGCGAGTTCGTGTTGCTGTTGGTGTCGGCCGTCATCGGGATCGCGCTGGGCCACGTCCTGTACTACACCAGCATCGCACGCCTGGGTGTCGCGGTGTCATCCGGCGTACTGCAATTGCACCCGTTCGGGGTAGCGGTGGCGTCATTCCTTCTCTTCCGCGAGATCCTGACGCCGGCTCAGTGGATCAGCGGCAGCATCGCCCTCGCGGGCGCGGGGCTGATGGTCGCGGCTCAAGCACGGGTGAGCCGCCCTGTACATATCGATCTCGCGGATCGGGCGATCGCCCAAGGCGAGGGCGGGTCGTGAGCCGCCTTGCCCGCGGCAGCTACACTAAACCTCCATCCCCAATCCCCAATCCCTAATCCCTAATCCCTAACCCCTAACTCCTGACACCTTCCTCCCATGCACGTTCGGCTGGTCAAATCGTTTGGCTTTGAAGCGGCGCATTGGCTGCCGACGTTTCCCCAGGGGCACAAATGCCGGCGGATGCACGGCCACTCCTTCCGGGTGGATGTCGTGGTGGAAGGTCAAGTCTCGCAAGACAAGGGATACCTCATCGACTATGGCAAGATCGAGGAGGCGGTGAAGCCGCTGCGGCAGCAGCTCGACCATCAATGCCTCAATGAAGTCCGAGGCCTGGAGAATCCCACCAGCGAGATTCTGGCTCAATGGATTTGGGATCATCTCCAGCCCCAACTGCCGTTGCTTGCTGAGATCGCCGTCCACGAAACGTGCAGCGCCCGATGCGTCTACCGCGGCCCCTGAGCTATCTACCAAAGGGAGACGTCGCTCTCACTGCGGGCGCACACAAGAAAACCCAGGGAAAGCGTTCCCTGGAAACGGCAGATGGTCCGCACAGCGGGCCCTACGACTCGGGGCGCGACGATCGCGTCAACAGAGTGCGTGAGAAAGGACCGCGACCACTCCCGACGGAATCGAGACGGCATTATGGGGCAGCCGCGCTTGCGCACGAGCGCAATGAAACCCGGGCTGGGGACAGGGCGGCTGTGAAGGACAGCCCGGCTTGGTCAACGCGCTGAACGCTGGGAGCTGATCACTGAGAGGGCTACCCCCAGTTGGCCAGCAAGGCAAGCAGGTCGAGGATGCCGACGTTCTCGTCCCCATCGAGATCGGCGGGACAAGGAGCGGGCGGATCGGGACACGGACCCCACGCCGCCAGCAGCGCCAGCAGATCAAGGATGCCGACCGTGCCGTCGCCATCGAGGTCGCCGGGGATCGTCTGCCCGCATTCGATGACCGCGACCTGCAGATCGTCCATAGCGGCTTCCACAATGGAGCCGTCGCCTTCGTCGGACGCGATGAACCGCAAGCGCACCTGCGCGGTCGGCGCAACGAAGTCGGCGACGCTGAACTGATGGAAGATCCACCCGCCGGTCGTATCCGGGCCGCCCGGACCGACCGTTTCCACATTGGTCCAGGTTGATCCGTTGTTGTTGGAGATGTCCACGACGAAAACGTCGGCGTTGGGCGAAGCCCCGGTATCGTTTGAGTACCACCGCCAATAGCTGATCTCGGCATTGGGGGCGCCTAAAAGATCAATGACCGGCGAGGTCAGCGTGGTCTGGCCGCTATCGACATCGTTCGCACCGATCGGGCCGCCGGGCGACCCCTGGCCGGTGACGAAGCACATCGTTGCGGGATCGGGGGTGTGGTCGTTGCCAGGCTGAGCAGGAGTGCCGTTGGGATCGACGCGCTCCCAGATGCCGGTCGTCGCGTCGTCAGCCGGGGCGCCGACGACCCAGCCGGTGTCGGCCTCAAAGTCGTCTTCCATAACGATCTTCAAGTCGAAGCCGGAGAGGGTTTCGAACGTCGTGCTGGGAGCATCGAGCGGGTCTTTGACGCTGATCCCGGAGGTGGTCTGCGCACTGAGGTAATAGGACACGTTCTGCCCGCAAGGGATGGACGGGAAGACCACGTCATAGAGGCTCTCCGATATCTGCGCCAGGGGCACGTCCACGAAGCCGGCCCCTGCGTCGTAATGCAGCAGAGGCGAATCGGGATCGAGGGCGCCGCCGTCCTGGCCGACGATTTCAACCGCAAACGAGTCGCCATCGGGGTTGATCAGATCGGGTCGACCTTGGGGATAGCTAAAGACCAACAGCTGAGGCCCAACGTCGATTATGTAGAGGCCCGTGGACAGATCGGAAACCACCACCCGGTCGGGGCCCAAGAACGGATAGACGCCCCAGGCCCCGTTGAAGCCGATCGGCGGTCCCGCAAAGGTATCATAGCTGGCGACGAATTCGAGCAAACCGGTGGCGGGGTCGATGTCGAAGACCTGCAGCCCCGCCTGGTACCAGGCGTTGTACAGGCGATAGCCGTCAATCACCTGATTGTGAACGCTAAACGCCTGTTTGCCAGGAAGGGCAAGCGAGTCAGTCAGTTCTAGGGTCACGAAGGTGCCCTGGTCGGTGATGCGATACACTTTGATCCCCCCGCCTTCGCGCTCCTCTCCGGTGACGACATAATCGCCATTCGCGGTCGGCCAGCAGGAGTGAGTGTTGTTGCCGCCGTCGGGCGTACTGCCGAGGAAGGTGGGCATCTGCGTGGCCACATTGGTGACGTCATAGATCCACAGCCCGCTGTCCCACGCACAGGCATAGAGCCGGCCGTCACGCACCACCATGTCGTGCACGAACGAACTACCGACGTTTTCGAGAATCCATTTCGGCGTAGTGATGGGCCCGGGAGGCGGGTTATCCGGATCAAGCCCCGTCAGATCAACGATACCCACTCGCGTTGTTCCGCTGTCGGCGAAGTACAGAAAACCCGCGTTGTAGAAGACGTTATGGATGGCGTTGAACCCGGAGATGCTGACATCGATCAGCGCAATGGGGTCAAGAGGATTGCGAACATCAACGATGTGGACAGCAGCTTCGTTATTGCTTCCCAACCCAATGAACAGAAGGTCATCGGCGACCTTGACGTCCTGGGCCGAAGCGGAGCCGTTGGGAGGAGGCAACAGGTATTCCACAGCCTGAGGGTTGGTTGGATCGCTGATATCGACGATGTGAACGCCAGCATGGCCGAAGTGTCCAATGTAGGCGTAGTTTCCGTCTCCCCACACGTCGCCATAGGAGCCGGCGAACCCGTTCCAATGCCCAACCAGCGTGGCATCGATCGGATCGTCCTGGGCCGGAGCCTGACCGACAAACAGGATCAGACAAACCAGAGGCCACCGCCTCCATCGCCGAGCGTTATTCACTTTATTCCCTCCAGTGTCGTGGCAGGCATTCAGCACATCATCTCGCAAAGGCTGCGATGACTCAGGGACGTTAGAATTTTCATTATACCTCGTCTGGATGAAGAGATCGCTGTATACGTCGAGCATCAGCCCCAGTTGGCCAGTAGCGGCGCCAAATCGAACGCATCAACGCAGCCGTCCGGCAGGTTGGCCGGGCTGGTCTACTAGATTCCACGTGTCTCGACGACCACGTTTGGCCGCGGAGATCATCATCGCAACCATCTGACATCACAGTAGGTATTGACGCATCGAGGAACACAATTGGCAGCCGCAGCGCCTTCTTCAAGCGGCTGCGGCTCACGCGGCGCGATTAAACGAGCCGCGCACGTCAGTAAGCGAACTCGGTGTGTCCGCTCCTCGCCACGGCGAGTCGGCTGCGGAGACCTCACGGTCGCGGCTCGGAACGGTCGCTCCAGTTGCTTCGCAACCGCTCTAGAAGCAGGTGCCGCACGGATTGCCGCCGGCGACGGAGCACCACTCGGCCAGCAGCTTCGCCAGGTCGAACGCATCGACACACCCATCCGGCACATTGGCCGCACCGGAGATATCTGCAACGGCGAGATTCGCCGGCGTGCAGTTCTCGCAAGGCGGGCTCGGCGGGTTCGGATCGTTGACGCCGGAGCACCACGCCCCGAGTATGGCCCCGAGGTCAAAGGCATCAACGCATCCATCAGGTGCACCACGCGGGCCGTTGATGTCGGCGGTGGCTGACGGCTCGCACACGACCTCGCTCACCGTGAAGTCGTCCACCGCGGCCTCGACCAAGGAGCCTGCGCCCTCATCGGACGCGATGAACCGCACGCGCACCTGCGCGGTGGGCAGAACAAAGTCCGTCACATTGAACGCGTGGAAGAACCATCCGCCAGAGGTCTGCGGACCGCTGGGGCCGATGGTCTCGACGTTGGTCCAGGTTGATCCGTTGTCGTTGGAGATGTCAACGACGAAGACATCGGCGTTCGGATCGGCACCGGTGCTGTTGGAGTACCACCGCCAATAGCTAATCTGAGCATCGGGGATCGCGGAGAGGTCGATGGTCGGCGTCGTAAGCGTGGTTTGGCCGCCGTCCACGTCGTTGTCGCCCAGGCCGCAGCCGGGCGCGCACTGGCCGGTCACGAAGCACATCGTTCCGGGGACGGGGGTGTGGTCGTCTTCGGGTTGAGCAGCGGTGCCGACCGGATCGACCCGCTCCCAAATGCCGGTGCTGGCGTCATCGCCGGGGGCACCGACCACCCACCCAGTGTCCGCCTCCAGGTCGTCTTGCGACTGCACAAGGATCTCGTTAGCGGAGAGAACGCTGAATGTCTCCCCGGGCGCGCCGGAGGGATCGGTGAACGTTGTGCCGCTGGTCGCTTGGGCGCTGACGTAGTAGGACACCTCGAGGCCGCACTCGATCGCCGGGAAGACCGCGTCGTATACATTCTCGGACACGAGCTGCATGGGGACGGTGACGAAGCCCTGGCCGATGTCGTAATGCAACAGCGCCGTATTCGGCTCAACGGTCACCCCACAGCTCGCCGCAACTTCCACCAGGACCGCCGTGCCACCCTGTGGATCAATCAGCTCCGGCCGGCCCTGGGGGTAGGCGAAGGTCAGGGCGCCGGCACTCAGGGCGTCTGCGGGGTCCAGGATAAACAAGCCACGATTGATGTCGCTGACAATCACCGTTCCGCTGGGAAAGAACGGATATACGCCCCAGGCGCCGTCAAACCCGCTGCCGTCATTCTCCGGATACGTATCAAACCACCCAACCTGGACCGGGTTCACCGGATCATCGGCGCAGAAAATGCGCAGACCAGCGTGGTACTCGGCCTCGTAGATGAAACCGTCGCGGACGTACAGATTGTGATCGGTGGCTGACACGCCGGAGCTGTAGGTGTTCACGAGCAGTGGATTGGACAGGTCGGTCACGTCGAAGATGAGGGTCTCGTTGACGCCGTCGGTTTCGTCATCGAGGTACAGGTATTGCCTATCCTCGCTCAACCAGCACTGGTGGCAGTAGCTGAGGTTCGGATAGGTCGTGCGGGAGAGGCGGAACATGTTGGACTTGTTCGTGACATCGTAGATATCCAGGCCGGTACCGCCATTGGCGCAGAAGGCGATCTGCTTCCCGGCGTAGGGGCCTGAGGTGTACGTGACGATCTGGGCGTCGTGGACATACGCGCCTTGCGAGCTGGAAATCTGGCCGGCAAGCGTCGGATTGGCTGGATCGGACAGATCAAAGGCGACGAGACGGCCGCCGTTGATGTTGGCTCCACACAGGTAGAGGAATCCGCTGTCGCTGTCGATGGCGACGTCGTGACTTGTGGCAAGGCCGCCTTTAGTCACCTGCGCCACCAGTGTCACGTTGCCGTTGTCCACATCCGACAAATCGACGACGTCCATGCCGCCGCCGCATTCGTTGACCACATCGCAGTAGTCGCCATAGACCTTAACGTCCCCCCAGAGGCAGTTGGTATGCGCGACCTGCCCGACGATGACCGGGCTGCTGGGAATGGTGATCTCGACGACGACGAGCGTGTTGGACAGGCCCATCAACGCGTATTCACGCCCCGAAGCTGAGACGTAACCCCAACAATCGTTGCCGTTGGCGGCGCCGCCGAGGGCACTCAGGTCGAGCCAGGCGTGCTGGGAGACGTTGTTCGAGGTGAACTGAGCGCCCGCTTGAGCGAGTCCGAGCCCGGCCGCCGCCAGCGATGCCACCACAAAACGGCCCATCACCGATCGTGACCTAAGGCTTCCCATAATCGGATCTCATCAAGAACTGCCCCGATCGCGCAGTATACACGCATAGACGGCAAACGCGAGCAAAATCCGTCGCAGAGTCCGGCTGCCGGCGCCGGCCCGGGCCATGAAGCCCCTTGCACCGTTTCGGCGATCCGCGAACATCCCGACGTCGTTCAGGTG
>JAPUKX010000073.1 GCA_027295435.1 Planctomycetota bacterium
AAAGCAGCCCGGCTGCTGTTCGTGCCGTATGTGAGCGAAGGTTGAGTCCGCAGGTGGTCAGCAACGTGCTGCGGCGGCAATTGGTTCACTAACCGCAGTGGAGCATGGGGACGCTAGGAATAGCACTAGGAAACTGTAATGGGTTGATTTTCTAGTAGTAGTAGATTCCTCCTGGGCGATTTGACGTGTTCGCTCAACCGCACCGACGCCTGTGCCCTAAATTGTGCCCTGACCAGTGGGTTTCACCTGGGTCTCGGGCGGGTAGGCAGTAGGTATGAACCGCACTGGCGCATTGAAAAGCCCCGATACCAATGTTGGAACCGGGGTCCAAAACTCGTTACGGCGAACAAAGCATACGATGTCATCCGCTTGCGGGCAAAGCATCGACCCCTGCTCAATAAATGCCCGGTAGACTCATCCGTCAGGCGGAGCTAGACTGCCCGCTTCTGCCTCTGGACCGTTTTCCATGGCTCGATCTACACCGGCCACTGCGGAGCCTCCTCCGCACGTTGATGTCATTGGCATTCTCGATTTTGGCAGCCAGTATGCCCAACTCATCGCCCGGCGCGTTCGGGAAGCTGGGGCGTTCAGCCTCCTGCTCACTCCGCAGACCCCGATCGAACAGATTCGCCGGCTCAAGCCCAAGGGCCTCATCCTTTCCGGCGGGCCGGCGAGCGTAACCCAGCCCGGAGCGGCCCGGTGCGACGAGCGCCTCTTTGACCTGGGGGTCCCGATTCTTGGGATCTGTTACGGGATGCAGCTGGGATGTCAGATTCTCGGCTGCGATGTGGGCAGGACCGCCGCACGCGAGTTCGGCCGGGCCCGTCTCACCATTCACGACCGCAGTGACCTCCTCGCCGACATTCCTTCCAATACAACCGTCTGGATGAGTCACGGCGATCAGGTGACCGATCTGGCGGACCGATTCGACAGCTTGGCCAGCACATCCACCTGTCCCTACGCCGTCGCTCGCCACAAGACCAGCCCGTTCTACGGCGTGCAGTTCCATCCCGAGGTCACCCATACACCGCACGGCGTCGAGCTCTTGCGAAACTTCCTCTACAAGATCTGCAAGTGCCGCGGCACCTGGCGGATGGCTGACTTCATGGAAACCGAATGCCAACGCATTCGCGAGCGTGTCGGAGAGGCCCAGGTGATCTGCGGGCTCAGCGGCGGGGTCGATTCATCGGTGGTGGCAGCGCTGCTGGACCGGGCGATCGGTCCTCGGCTGAGCTGCATCTTTGTGGACACCGGCCTCCTGCGCAAGAGCGAGCGGCAGCTCGTTGAGGCCGCGTTCCGCGACCACTTCCAGACCGAACTGCGTGTCGTGGACGCCTCGGCTGAGTTTCTTGCCGATCTGCAGGGTGTGACCGATCCGCAGGAGAAACGCACAAAGATCGGCCACCGCTTCATCGAGGTCTTCGAACGCGCTGCGACCGAGATCCAAGGCGATGTAATGTTCCTCGCTCAGGGGACTCTCTATCCGGATGTCATTGAGTCTGGGCACGGCTTGGCAGGAGCGTCCGCCAATATCAAGGTGCACCACAACGTCGGCGGGCTGCCGGACAACCTGAGCTTCGAGCTCATTGAGCCACTGCGAAACCTGTTCAAGGATGAAGTGCGGCAGCTCGGCGAAGTGCTTGGCTTGCCCGCTCACATCGTTTGGCGTCACCCCTTCCCAGGCCCCGGCCTCGCGGTGCGGATCCTTGGCGAAGTGACGATTCAACGTCTCGATCTGCTGCGGGAGTGCGATGAGATTCTCCTGGAAGAAATCATTGCCAACAATCTGTACCGCAGTATCGATCAGGTTTTCGCGGTGCTCCTGCCGATTCGATCGGTCGGGGTGATGGGTGATAAGCGGTCGTATGACTCGGTAGTGGCGATCCGTGCCGTGGATACGCAGGACTTTATGACCGCGGACTGGGCCCGGATTCCTTACGACGTTCTGGCCGGCATCAGCAATCGATTGATCAACGAAGTGCCCGGCGTCAATCGCGTGGTGTACGACATCTCCTCCAAGCCGCCCGCCACGATCGAATGGGAGTAACTAGAAGGCTGGACACTTGAGGCTCGAGTTGGGGTTTCGCGCGCGGGGGTTGAAGGTTCAGCGAGCCGCAGCGTCCTCCCTTGCGGCGCATCAACCCGCGTCAACGGTCCTGGGTCGGTCTGGTGGCGGTGTGCGGTTGGTCGGTGGCGGCGTCGGCCATCCGGTGCGTGAAGCTCGCGCGTTGGTCGGGGGCACCTTCAGCAAGACGACCGAAGATCATCCGCCCGGCACTGGTCTGCAACGAGTTCGTCACGATGAGCGCGACCTCGGCACCGATGCGGTCGGCTGCCTCTTCTACAACGACCATTGTTCCATCAGCCAGATATCCAACGCCCTGCTGAGCCGATTCTCCACGTTTGACGATCTCGATCGTCAGCGGCTCGCCTGGGATCACCTGCGGTTTGATTGCGTTCGCCAGCTCGTTGAGATTCAAGACCCCCACGCCCTTGATCTGCGCCACTTTGTTCAGGTTGTAGTCGGTCGTCAGGATCCGCATCTTTTGATCGCCCGCCATCTGAAGCAGCATGTGATCGACTGATCGACCCTCCACCTCGGTGGTGTCGATGGAGAGATCAATAGCGGGGATCTCCTGGAGATTGCTGACCATGGTGAGCCCGCGCCGACCACGACCCCGCTTGAGCTTGTCCGACGAGTCGGCAAGCATCTGAAGCTCATCCACGACAAACTGCGGTACGACCAGCGGCGCCACGAGAAACCCGGTCCGAGCCAGCGCCTCGATCCGTCCGTCGATCAGAACCGAGCTGTCGACGAGCAGCGGTCGCACTCCACGAACCTGCTTGGCGAACTCGACATAGGGGATGACCAGGCGAAAATCGTCCTTGGTGGTCAACACGACCGACACCGCCAGGTAGCACAGCACGATGGCGATGATGACCTTGCCCAGGCCGAGATAGATCTCCATTCTCGTTGGCGGCTGCCCCGGCTGCTTGATGTCCCACGCCTCCGCGACGACATCGATCAAAGCCCCAATGGCCAGCGCCCCGATCAGCCCCACGCATATGCCGAGGTACACGCCGACCACCGAGGTGAGTCGCTTGTTGGGCGTCATCGCGTCAACCACCAAAACGATCACGCCCACAGCCATCGACGCCAGGAACAGCCCGGCGACGGTAGTGAGATCGAACTCTTCGGGAAGCTCCCCCTTGGCGCTTGCGATCGTAAGAACAGTCACGGTCACCAGCAAGACCAGGAACAGAAGGCGAGCCACCAACAGCAGCAGTTTCTCGGATCGAAGTTGTTTCTTGGCGAGGATCGCCGGCGGCTCGTAACTTCGATGACCCTCGCGAGTTACCGCCGCGGCGTCGACACCGGATGGAGGAGGCTGCTGGGGCATCAGCAGAAGTGTACCATAGCCGCCACAGCCGCTACGATGCCTTTGCGTGCGGTGGCGAAGGAGACGGCCGGGCCCGTGAGACGGGTGGCCTGTGAATCTGGTCAGGGCTTGATCGCAGCAGCCATAAGCGGTGTCGTCCGAGCCTGCGGTGTCCTGGCCGTCCTCTCCGCTACCGGCGAAGAAGGCTTGACGCAGGACCGCCGCGATTGAGCTTCCGGCCCAAAGGGATGTGCGATGAGTCGGGATCAATCAACCAAGACCGAAACCAGTAGCAAATCAACTGCTCACCTCCAGCCTCAAGCCTCAAGCCACAAGCCTTCGGCCGGCTACACGGTCCTGGCCCGGCGATATCGTTCGAGAGACTTTGACGAGCTCATCGGGCAAGATCCGATCGCGCAGACCCTTCGCAACGCCGTCGAGTCCGGGCGCTGCGCCCACGCCTATTTGTTCTGCGGGACACGCGGGGTCGGCAAGACCTCCATGGCCCGCATCCTGGCCAAAGCACTCAATGTCACGGATGACCTGCAACAGGCCGATGAGATCGCCGAGGCGATCCTCCGTGGCGATGACCTGGATGTGATCGAGATCGACGGCGCCTCCAACCGCGGCATCAACGAGGCCAAGGACCTCATTGCCGCCGCCGGCCTGTCCCCAGCCCGGTGCCGCTACAAGATCTACATCATCGATGAAGTCCACATGCTGACGACTCAGGCGTTCAACGTGCTGCTCAAGACCATGGAAGAGCCGCCATCGCATGTGAAGTTCATCCTCTGCACCACGGAACCACACAAGATCCCCGCGACCATCCAAAGCCGATGCCAACGGTTCGACTTCCGCTTGATTTCAACGGCCCAGATCAGCGGCCAGTTGCGTGCGATTCTCAACCAGGAGGAGGTTGAGGCCCAGGAGGAGGTTGTCGCTCAGATCGCACGTTTGGGGCGGGGATCGATGCGCGATGCCTTGAGCCTGCTCGATCGGCTTCTGGCCGCAGGCGAGAAGACGCTCACCACCGATTTACTTGAACAGATGCTGGGGCTGCCTGACCATGCGCAGCTTGCAACCTTGGTTGACGCGGTGGCCGAGAGCGATCCGAACGCCGCACTGCACGCCGGCGCCGCGCTGTTGGCCCGCGGCGCCACGGTTGATCAAGCTCTGGAGATGTTGATTGAATATCTTCGAAATCTGATGATCATCTCGGCCTGCGGCGCGGACAGTGAGTTGGTTGAGCTCTCAGCGGAAGGGCGGCAGGTGGCCGCTGGGCAGGCTCAAAGGTTTGATCCGGCCGGTCTGGTTCACATGATCGCCCTTTGCGATTCGGTCGTTCGCAATACTCGGGGCTCCGCCGCTGCCGCCGCGCTGTTTGATGCGGCCATTGTTCGCCTGTGTATGAGCGAGCATCTGGCTGACATTGCCGCTTTGCTCGAAAAGGGTCCGGGGGATCCACCGGCTGCTTTGGGCGAGGGGCGAAAAAAAAAAGAGCCGGTGATCACCGCACCCCCATCATCGCCCAAGCAGGCGCCTCACGGTGACGCAACGGCTGTCATTGAGACCAAGCCAGTCGCCAGCGGCGACGCCACGCTCGATGGGCGACAGATCTGGGCCAAGGTGCAAGCCGGCGTCTCCGATTCGCCCGGCGAAAGCGCCAAGATCGAGCGACTGGCCTACCAGTCATTTGACGGTCGGACGCTGCGATTGGCGGTCGATACCGATGATGTAGGACTCGCGCGCTGGCTGGTGACTCAAACCGAGGCCCTGGCGGACCTGGTCCGCCACGCCACGGGTCGGAGCCTTCAAATCGAGCTCGATACGACAAGGGCGCAGGCAGCCGAAACGCCGAGAACCAAGGCTGAAAGAATCGACCAGGCCCGGCAATTGCCGTTGGTCACAACGGCTATGGAGATCTTCGACGCAACGATCGTCGATGTTCAAGATTCCTCGGAGCCTCCGGCCCGCCAAGACAACGCAGCGGAGAGTGCGCATGATGTTTGAGAATCTCAAAGGCATGGCCGGTCTGGCGGGACTGATGAAAGACCTGCCCAAGATCAAGGCCAAGATGGACGAGATCAAGATGCGGCTCGGTGAGATGACGGTGAGTGCCGAGACCGGCGGCGGGGCGGTACGGGTGACCGCTAACGGCTTGCTTCGTGTGGTCTCGATCAACCTCGATCAATCACTCATCATCGGCCTGGTCGATCCACACAATCCCGACGATCGGGTCGTCGCCGAGGACTTGATCGTGGGCGCGGTCAACGCCGCCCTGCAAAAGGCTCGGGAACTCGCCGAGCGGGAGATGGCCGCGGCCGCGGGCGAGATGGGGCTGCCGCTACCGCCCGGCGGCCTCAGCGGCCTGATCTCATAAGCCCCATTCAGCGATCACCGATGATTGACCCCAAGCCTCAAGCGTCAAGCCACAAGCCTTCTTCCGGCATCGCCCATCCCGAGCCGGTTGAGCGATTGATACAGGAGTTCGCAAAGCTGCCCGGAATCGGGCGGCGCACCGCCGAGCGCATGGCCTTCCACCTCCTCAAGGCGAAGCCCAACGACGCGCTGCAGCTGAGCGAGGCGATCGCGGACGTCAAACAAAACGTCCGGCACTGCTCAATCTGCAATAACCTCACAGATCGGGAGACGTGTCGAATCTGCTCAGATGCGAGTCGCGACGCCTCGAAGGTGTTGGTGGTTGAACAGCCTCAGGACGTCATCGGCCTTGAGCAGGCTGGAACGTACCGTGGGGTCTATCATGTATTGATGGGACGGCTCGACCCGCTGGGCGGCGTGGAGCCGCAGCATCTGGCCGTGCAGCTGTTGCTGGACCGCGTTGATCGCCCCCAGCGTAACAGCCAGGCAACGCCCGTCCATGAGATTATCCTGGGGCTGAATCCCAACCTTGAGGGCGACACTACGGCCTTGTATTTGGCCGATCAACTGACCGTCCGCGGCGTCAAAGTGACTCGATTGGCCCGTGGTCTGCCTGCAGGCTCCCAGCTTGAATATGCAAGCAAAGCGGTGCTTGCCGATGCAATTGAGGGACGCCAGGAGATGGTCCGGGACAGCTGATCTCTCCCGGCTTGCCTTGGCGGCGCAGCCGGATGCTGTTGAACCCGTAGCGGCGCTGCTTATCGCAGAACTCGACGAATTGCATTGAGTCGTGGATGTGTTCGCATCCGATACCATATGGGGGAAGGGGTCAGGAGTCAGGGGTCAGGGCCGAGCTCAGAAGTGTGAACGCAGTGCCCGCGAACCCCGCCCTCCATTCCCTAACTCCTAACTCCTAACTCCTGACCCCTGCCCCCTAACCCCATCTTCACCCATGCGTTTCGATCTCAGCCAGCACATGCGGATGAGCCAGCAGATGAAGCTGGCGCCGAGAATGATCCAGTCGATGGAGGTGCTGCAGATGCCGATGTTGGCTCTGCAGGAGCGCGTGGACCAGGAGCTGGAGTCCAACATTGCCCTTGAGATTGTCGAGCCGAATGAAGAGTCAGATGAGCAGGCCGATCTTCAGGACAAGCCGCTGGAGGAACAAGAGCAGGTCGAGGGCGACAGCACATCGGATGCATCCGACAACTGGCAACGGCTCAGCGAGCACGAATCCGCGAATCCGGAAGTATTTGCCGGCCAGGAGTCGACACAAAGCTATTCGCGCTACCGAATGGCGGGCGAGCGCGACCGGAAGATGGACGCCCTAGCCAACATCGCCGCGCGCGGCCAGAGCCTCAATGAGCAGCTTCTTCAGCAGTGGTCGTTTGCCGAGATCGATCCCGACACCGTCAATGCCGGCAAACTGCTGATCTCCTACATCGACGACGATGGCCTGCTCGGGGCGGATCTCGAAACGATCCTCGAGCAGAATCGAAACGTTCCCGGCCTGGACCTGTCAATCGACCGGCTTGAGCAGGCGTTGCAAGAAATGCAGCAGCGCTTGGATCCCGCCGGCGTCGGCGCTCGTAGCCGTCGCGAGTGCATCCTTCTTCAGATCGATCGGTTCCAGAGCGAGCCCGACCATGACCCGCGCTGGTCCGATGTACGGCGGCTCATCGAGCAGAGCTACGACGACCTCCTGCAGAATCGACTGCCGAAGATCGCTCAGGAGACCGGCCTGTCGCTTCAGCAGATTCACGATGCAATGGGGCTGATGCGAAAGCTGAGCATAAGCCCCGGCCGCGATCTGGTTGACCAAGAGGTTCCCCCGATCATCCCGGATGTGATCGTCGAATACGACGAGGAGGCCGACGTGTACGTCGCGTCGCTGCGCGACGGCGTGCTGCCGACCCTGGGCATCTCAAAGCAATACGAGAAGATGGCCAAGGACCGTTCGCTCGACAAGGCCACGCGGGAGTTCATCAGCAACAACGTGCGCAATGCTCGCTGGCTGATCGACTCCATCGGCCAGCGCAAGAGCACCATGCTGCGGGTGGTCAATGTGGTGTTGGCGAGCCAGCGCGAGTATTTCGACGACGGCCCGCAGTCCCTCAAGCCTCTACCCATGATCAAGGTCGCCGATCAGTTAGGCATCCACGTGGGGACGGTCAGTCGCGCCGTGGCCGACAAGTGGCTGCAAACGCCGCGAGGTCTTGTCACCCTGCGTCGATTTTTCTCCGGCGGCACCGAGACTGATTCCGGACAGAACATCAGTTGGGAAGCGATCAAGGCTAAGCTCAAAGAGATCGTCGACGCCGAGGACAAATCCAATCCGCTTTCGGACGCGGCTCTGGCGAAATCGCTGAAGGAGCAAGGGATCGACATCGCCCGCCGAACCGTCGTCAAGTACCGCCAGCAGCTCGACATCCCGCCCGCCCGTCGCCGAAAGGTGTATTGACAAGCTGTCAGCGTTCAGCGATCAGCCTCCTGCCGATAGCCCCGGGCTCCGCCCG
>JAPUKX010000074.1 GCA_027295435.1 Planctomycetota bacterium
GGCCGGCGGCGGTGCGCGTCGCCGAGGCGCTGCTCGAAGCCGACCGGCGCGAAGAGGCGCGGATGTGGTACGAGCACGCCAGGCTCGCCGCCCCGGAGGCGCCGCAGGTCAGGTCGCTGGCCGAGTCGTTTGAGAAGAAGGCGGGCGAATCGCGGTGAAACATGAGCGTCGCCGGGACGCTCGCGGCGGGGCAAGCTCGCAGCGGGGCAAGCCCGCTCGCGAAACGGCCTGATCCCTGACTCCTGACTCCTGCGCTCTATGCCAGCCAGCGGCCCCCGTCGAGGCGAAGAACCTCGCCGGTGATATACACGGCTTCGAGGATCAGCCACCGAACCACCGCGGCGGCATCCTGGGGGGTGCCGGGTCGGCCCAGGGGGATACGCCGTTCGTAAGCCGCAACCTCATCGGGATCGGTATCGTCCGGCCAGGCAATCACGCCGGGAGCGATGGCGTTCACGCGGACGGTGGGGGCCATATCGCGTGCAAGGCTGTGGACCATCTGAGTCATGGCGGCCTTGGCCATGGCGTAGGCGGCGAAGTTCTTCAAGGGCCGGCCGAGCACGTGGATGTCGCTGAAGCACACCACCGCGCCCCCTCCGGGAAGCGGCGACCGGCTGAGCTGCTCGTTGAGAGCCTGCGTCAGCAGCAGAGGAGCCAAGGCATTGACGCGATAGTGGTCAAGGGCGTGCTCGGCCGTGATCGATCCGAACGGGGACGAGCCATAGGACGACGCGTTGTGGACCACGGCGTCGATGCGCGGCAAGGCACGTAGCGTTCGTCCAAGCTGCTCAACTTCATCGGGAACATTGAGATCAACCTGAAAGCGTTGGCAGTCGATCAAGGCTGCGGAATCTTCCGCGGCCGCAATCGCCAGGGAGACGGTCTTGCTCGCCTCAGCCTCACTGTGGTGGTAGGTCAGGGCGAGATCAAACCCATAGCGGGCCAACTCCACGGCGACGGCCCGCCCTACCCGCCGGCCCGCTCCAGTCACCACGGCTACAGGCCGTGCGGCGCTCACGCGGGCCCGTCCTCTGGAGGGTCAGGGGAGGCCGCTGCGGGCGGCTCCATCCTCCTGCCTGCTTCGCGCCATGGGTCGGGCAGGGTTGGTGATGCACCGTCATGGCGCCTGCGCTGCCGCCGACGATAAGACCGAGTCAATACGACCACGCCGACGAAGAATACCCCGAGCAACAATACGATTGTTCCTAAGAGAACCAGCGCGGACAGAACCGATACGTCCATGGAGCCAGTAGTATAGTTAGAGCTCTTCGGGCAGCCGCGGGGCTCCAGCAAAGTGCCCAGCCTACCACGCTTGACGAGGTGCCCAGATGGGACTATGGCAGACGTTATCGGAGAATGCAGGCGGAACTCCTCCTGCCAGCCTACCACCAGCCGGAACCGCTGGGCTAATCTGGTGAAGGAATCTGCAGTGATGGTCGATGCGCAACCGATGCCCGCCTTTATCGTGCCACGTTATCGTGCCATTGGTTCCTTCCCGATGCACCCACCGGCGAATCGTGGACGTACAGAACCATCAGAGCGAAAGGGGTGATGTGAAGACGACGCAAATCAGCCTTGACAGCCGTGTTTTGATCGTCGCAGTCTGCGTATGGGGAGCATGCGTTTGCCCGCTCAACGCTCAGGACGAGCAGCTGACGATCGAGCGGTGGTCGGAGCTGGTCTGGGAATCGGCCAGCCAGGGTGATCGCGGGGCACTGGAGACATACCTGAAGCAGATCCCGGAGCGGGCAGAGAACGAAGACGCCAAGCGGCTCCGCGCGTCCCTGGACCAACATGATCGCAACTTGCGGGATGGACTGGCGACCAGGAGAACGGACCGCGCTGATGCACGCGAACGGATGCGCACCCATTTGGCAGCGGACAAGATCTCCCAGGCGTTGACGACGGCGGTCGAGGTGCAGACCCTCAGCGACGATCTGGAAGCTGTTCTGGATGATCCGGAGATTGCCCAGGTCGTCACTCGGGCCAAGGCCCAGATTCCCATCGCCCGGCGCGACGGCGACTGGTTGTTGGCCTACGAGCTGCTCTACAGGCTCAACGTGCTCTATGAGCACACGAGCGAATACGAGGAGGAACTTGATCGCACCAACCGCAGGCTGGTGCTGTTGTCCAATTACGCGCCCCAGCGCATGCACGAGCTGCGCAGCCGCCAAGCCCAGCGCTTTGGCGAGAAGCCATTGGACGAGTTCAACCCCCGGCGGACCGAGGATTGGAAGCTTCGGCTGCATGACATCAACCATCGGATGGTCAAGGAGGCGCTGCGGGCGGCAGCCAGGGACCACATTGAAGCCGACGGCAACGGCTGGCGGCCGCTGCTGAACGGAGCGTTGCAAGCGCTCAAGATGCTCGCCACCATGCCCGCCCTCGCGGAAACCTACCCCAACCTTCAGAATGCCGAGAAGCGCAACGACTGGATTGATTTTCTCGACCAGAAGCTGCTTTGGCTAGACGATATGTCCGACCGCGAGCTGAGGAAGGATCAAGGGTACTGGAAATGTTCCGGATTGCTCAACGCTGTGGTGGAGAAATCACGGGAAACGATCCAACTGCCCAACGAGGTGCTCTACCGGGAGTTCGGCGACGGCGCGATGCGCGCGCTCGATGAATACTCCGAGATCATCTGGCCGAACAAGCTCCGCCGGTTCAAGCAATCCACGCAGGGAAGCTTCGTAGGAGTGGGGATCCTGATTCGTCACGACGAGAAGCGCCAGATCAATGTCGTGAATCCACTCGAAGGCACTCCGGCATATTTCGCCGGCATCAAACCGAACGACCGCATCGCGGAGGTGGACGGCGTATCTACCGTTGGCTGGAGTCTCAACGATGCGGTGGACAAGATCACCGGCCGCAAGGGCACGACGGTTGAGCTCGGCATCCGCCGGGAGGGCGCTCAAGACATCATTCGCTTCCCGATCACGCGCGACGTCATCAAGATCAGATCGGTCAAGGGCTGGTGGAAGACGGGGCTGGACGACGACGGCAAGCCGCGATGGGATTGGTTCATCGATCCGGATACTCGCATCGCCTATATCCGCCTCACCGCGTTCAATGAAGACACTTATAAGGATCTGAACGAGGCATGGGATCAGATCAGGGAGGATGGCCGGCCAAACGGGCTGATTCTTGATCTTCGCTACAACCCCGGCGGCCTGCTCCCCTCAGCAGTGGACGTGAGCAACATGTTTGTCCGTGACGGCGTCATCGTCTCCGGCGAAACGAAGGACCAGGAGCAGGCCTGGCCCGATCGACGGGCCGACCCTCGCAAGGCCGCGATGGCCGGGCTCCCCACCGTGGTGCTCATCAATCAGGGCTCCGCCAGCGCCAGTGAGATCGTGGCGGGTTGTCTTCAGGCCCACCGGGCTGCGGTCGTTGTTGGGAAGCGCAGTTTCGGCAAAGGCAGCGTGCAGACGGTGCACCGCATCGCTCAAGAGGCGAGGTTGAAGCTCACGACACAGTACTACCGCCTGCCGAAGACCAAGGAGCAACGCGAGCGCGGCGAGAAGGGGCGCCTCGTTCACCGCCGACCCGGAGCCAAGGATTGGGGAGTGGATCCCGATATCGTCGTGGACACGACACCCCAGCAGATCAAGGCCGCCTATGATCTACGGCAGGCGGCCGACATCCTTCGCGAGGACGACCCGGTGCAAGCTGATGGGCGCCCCGACATCACTGATCTGCTCACCAAGGGACTCGATCCGCAGCTTGAAACGGCGCTATTGATCCTGCAGGCCAGGGCGTTGGGAACCGCCGCGACCGATACCAGGCGCGCGATGGCAAACTAGTCACCCGGCAGCGGCAATCGGCCGATAATAGTGTCGGCAGCCTCGGCGGTTGCTTGTCGCAGGCGAGGAGCTTCGAAGCGACGTAGGGACAGTGACCGCATCGCGCTGGTGGGCTATTCTGATGCCGGTGCATTGCTGAGAGACCACTTGATGCCCACGATGGCGACGCCTCCAGCTACCCAAAGGAATCTCGCGGCCAACCTTCCGGACCAAACCCTGCGGAAATGGCTGCGCGACATGCTGCTGATCCGCGAGTTCGAAGTGCGGTCAATGCAGGCCTATCAGAACCGCAAGATCGGCGGGTTCCTGCACATCTACATCGGCCAGGAAGCGGTGGCGGTCGGGGTCATTGCTGCCCTGGGCCGTGATGATCCGATCATCACAGCCTACCGCGACCATGGACACGCCCTGGCCCGGGGAATGGATCCGAAGCACTGCATGGCCGAGATGTTCGGGCGCATCGGGGGCTGCGCCAAAGGCAAGGGCGGTTCGATGCATATGTTCGACAAGACGAACCAAATGTTCGGTGGGCACGGGATCGTGGGTGCCCAATGCCCGCTTGGGGTTGGCCTCGCCTTTGCCACCAAGTACCTGGACGAAGTGATCAACAGCGGCGCATCCAGCCGTGTCACCACGTGCTTTCTCGGCGACGGCGCGCTGAATCAGGGCGCCTTCCACGAGGCGATGAATCTGGCGGGGATTCTCGACTTGCCAATTGTCTTCGTCTGCGAGAACAACGGCTATTCCATGGGCACGTCCGTCGACCGCGGCACCACCATGGCTCATCAGATCACCGCCAAGGCGTTGGCCTACGGCATCGAACACGCTTCTATCGACGGTATGGACGTGATGACAGTCTATGACGGCGTGAAGCCGGTCGTCGATCGGTGCAGGGAAACATCTCGGCCGGCCTTCCTGGAGCTGCGAACCTACCGCTACAAAGGCCACTCGATGTCCGACCCCCGCAAGTACCGCACGAAGGAGCAGGAGCAGCAGTACGAGGCGGCGGATCCCATCGACAGGCTTGCCAACTTCCTCATGACGCAGCACAACCTGGCGCAGAAGGAATATGACGCGCTGGTCAAGGAGATTCGCGCGCAGGTTCGCGAGGCGATCAAGTGGGCTGAGGCGTCGCCGCCGCCCGGATCCGAGGAGCTTTACACGGACGTCTACGCCGACGTGTGGGGGCCGTACCTCGGCACAAGCCAGCCGCCGATGCTCGATGAGACCCAACAGGACCAAGCGTAGCATGAGCACGACCAGGCTGATCGAATTCCGTGACGCCTTGCGAGAAGGGATGAGCGAAGAGATGCGCCGCGATCCCTCCGTCTTCCTCATGGGAGAGGAGGTGGCCCAATACCAAGGGGCCTACAAGGTCAGCCGAGGCATGCTCCAGGAGTTCGGCCCGCAGCGGGTGATCGACACGCCCATTTCCGAATCGGGGTTCGCCGGGTTGGGCATCGGCGCGGCCATGATGGGCCTGCGCCCGATCATTGAGTTCATGAGCTGGTCTTTCAGCCTGGTCGCTGCGGATCAGATCCTCAACAACGCCCCAAAGATGCTGTACATGTCCGGCGGCCAGTTCAAGGTCCCTATCGTCTATCGGGGTAACAACGGAGCCGGCGGCCAGCTCGGCTCCACGCACTCCTGGTCTGTTGAGTCGATGTACGCCAACGTCCCGGGCTTGAAAATAGCCATCCCATTTGATCCCTATGATGCCAAGGGCCTGATCAAGACGGCCATCCGCGATGACAATCCGGTGTTCTTCCTCGAATCGGAACGGCTGCTTTCGGTCAAGGGAGATGTCCCCGAAGCCGAGTACCTGATTCCGTTGGGCCAGGCCACCGTCCGCCGCACCGGCAGCGACTGCACAATTGTCAGCTTCGGCCGGCCGTTGTATTTCTGCATGGAAGCGGCCGAGACGCTGGCATCGGACGGGATCGATTGCGAGGTGATCGACGGCCGAACGATCCGCCCCCTGGACATAGAAACGATCGTCCGGTCGGTGTGCAAGACCAACTGCTGCGTCGTGGTCGATCAGTCATGGCCTTTTGCGTCGATCGCGGCGGAGGTCGCCGCCCAGGTCCATGAGCGCTGCTTCGACGACCTGGATCACCACGTCGTTCGCGTGCATAGCGACGATGTCCCACCGGCATATGCCTACAACCTGGAGCAGGAGATGCTTCCCAACGCGCGCAAGATCTGCGAAGCGGTTCGCACCGTGACGTACAACGCGTAAAGCCCAGGGAAAACTTTCCCTGGGCTTGCCTCACGTACGCAATCAAACGCGAGACACATCCCATGTCCATCGAAATCACCATGCCCCGCCTCTCGGACACGATGGAGCAGGGAACGATCATTAAGTGGAACGTGGCCGAAGGCGATGTGGTTTCGGCCGGCGACGCGGTTGCGGACATCGAGACCGACAAGGCCACCATGGAGATGCAGGTCTTCGACGACGGGACCATTGCCAGGATTCTCGTCGGTCAAGGGAAGATCGTTGACGTCGGCACGGTGATCGCGATCCTGGCCGAGGAAGGTGAAGATCGGGAGAAGGTTGCGGCGACCGTCGCTGCCCAGCCGGCGGTGCGTCGCTCCAAACACGCTGGTGCCCAACCACCGCCCGCTGCTGATCCCGACAAGTCAACTGTGACGGCCACCGCAACGGCCTCATCGACGACCCAGGCGCCTGCGCCGCCGCCGCAACGCGAAACCGCCGGTGACGGGCGTGTTCGCTTGAGCCCCGTCGCTCGCCGCCTCGCCCTGTAGCATGCAGTCGATGTCAGCGCGCTACAGGGGTCCGGACCGGGCGGGCGCATCGTCAAGCGCGACGTGCTGCGGGCGGTTGAGGCCGGTCAGGAAACGGCCGCCGCGATTCCTCCGTCGGCCAAGGCGGTGGTGCCCGCCACGCCGGTGCCTATCGACACGACCATCGTCCAGGCGACTGGTGTCCTCGAAGAGGCGACCGTTGCGCTATCCAGCATGCGGCAGACGATCGCACGGCGGCTGGTCGAAGCAAAGGCCACCATCCCGCATTATCAGGTCACCGTCACGTTCAACATGGATCCGCTGCTCGATCTGCGCCGCACGCTCAACGATCAGCTTCACGAGCAAGGCGTGAGGCTATCGGTAAACGATTTCCTGGTACGTGGCTGCGCTCTGGCCATGCACCAACACCCGCAATTCAATGCATCCTGGCGCGGTGACCACATCAAGATTCACGGCATCGTCAACATCGGCCTAGCGATTGCCCTGCCGGCCGAGCGCGGTGGGGGATTGGTCGTCGCCACCATTCGCAATGCGGATCAAAAGACCTTGCGGGCGATCTCGCTCGAATCCAAACACCTCGCCGGGAAGGCTCGCACCCGTGGGCTGACCCTCGAAGAGATGGCCGACGCTACGTTCACGCTCTCCAACCTGGGGATGTTCGGCGTCGAGCACTTCACGGCGATCATCAACCCGCCGAATTGCGCAATCCTTGCCGTCGGCGCCGCCCTCCAGAAGCCGGTCGTGCGCCACGGTGAGATGACGGTCGGCCACGAAATGTCCGCAACGCTCAGTCTCGATCACCGCGTCATTGACGGGGCGATGGCGGCACAATACCTGGCAACCCTCAAACAGTTGATCGAGAATCCCGCGACACTACTCGTGTAACGCTGGGCTATTGTGGTGTTTCAGCGGCGGAGGCGATCACGTCAGCCGCCGCCAACACGGCCCGTCGCTCGAAGTTTCGGGCCGCATCGAACGCTGCCAATACTTCGCTGCCTGGCGCGACCGGCGCGAGGGTGATCGAAAGGTGACGCTCGTACTGCCTCTTGGCGGGCGAGGCACATCCCGCCAAAAGGGCGACTGTGACCGCCAGCCACAGTCCGATCGGAACCAGCCTTCCAGAGGCACCTGAGCGCATAGCCGTATCGTCCGCCTCACAGGTTGCCTCCTAAGCACAGCATCCAATTCAGAGACAGCGGTACAAGGCGCGATGGAGGTTCGAGTCGCCATATTCAGCTCCCGAGGGTGATCAACCGGAAACGGCAACCCGGTCGGCGCAATCGACTGAGCTGGAGATATCCAACTGGGTAGAGGAATCGCTTTGCAACGCCTGGGCATGTGGCGGCGTGTCCCCTGTCGGCCGGCTTGCCCGGCGATGCTCCCGCCCCGTGACGTGAAGTACACTTCTCGCCTCACAATCCAGATGGAGCATCCGCCATGACCACGAATCAAACGAGTCCGGCAACACGTCGAGGATTCCTCCTCTCCTGCGGTGCGGTCGCTGCGTCGACGGCGTGGCCGGGGCGGGCAAGCAGCGGGCCTCAAGCAGAACCGGCTGAACCGCGCGACCTATCGGACATGATTCCCCGCGCCGAGGGAACAGGGCCGCCGATCACCCAGGCCACGCTCGCCGAAGCGGAGAAACTGGCGGCGGTCGAGTTCACTGAAGCTGAGCGAGCAGTCATCCTCAAGGGGATCAAAGACGATGTGGCCCGATATCAACGCCGTCGATCGCAGGCGCTGGCGAATCACCTGGCACCGGCGACCGTCTTCGACCCTCGTCTGCCCTCGGTGCAAATCGATGCGGAATCCCGCCCGATTTTCCGCTCAAAGATCGATCCCGGTCCTTTGCCGACAGATGACCAAGACATCGCCTATGCCCCGGTCACCAGCCTCTCCCGCTGGATTGAGCGCGGCGACCTTTCCAGTCTCCGGTTGACGAAGATCTATCTCGATCGCCTCAAGCGAATCGGGCCGAAGCTCCAGTGCACGATCACGCTGACCCCGGAGCGTGCGCTCAGCCAGGCGAGGCGAGCCGACCAGGAGATTGCCGAGGGGCGCTACCGCGGACCGCTGCACGGGATCCCCTGGGGCGCCAAGGACTTGTTCGACACGGCCGGCATCAAGACCACTTGGGGGGCCAATCCGTACAAGGGCCGGCTGCCGAAGACTGATGCCGCGGCCGTCAGGAGACTCGACGACGCAGGGGCGGTGCTCGTGGCGAAGCTGGCACTGGGGGCGCTGGCCTACGGCGACATCTGGTTCGACGGCCGAACCAATAACCCTTGGAAGCTCGATCAAGGCTCAAGCGGCTCAAGCGCGGGCTCGGCCGCGGCAACGGCGGCAGGTCTGATCGCTTTCAGCCTGGGCACCGAAACCCTGGGGTCCATCGTCTCACCGTGCATGCGCTGCGGTGCGACCGGCCTGCGACCGACGTTCGGCCGGGTGGCCCGGACGGGGGCCATGGCTCTGTGCTGGTCTCTGGACAAGATCGGCCCGATCTGCCGAACGGTCGAGGATTGCGCGCTGGTGCTCTCGGCCATCAACGGGCCCGACGCTGACGATCCTGCGTCCCTCTCCATTCCATTCAATTTCGACGCCACGCAAGCGGTCAAGGGCATGCGCGTCGGCTACTCGCCGAAGTGGTTCCAAGGAGACGCAGCGACTGATCTGGACCGTCGTGTGCTTGAGGTGGCACGCAGCGCGGGGTTACAGTTGATCGAGATCGAGCTTCCCGATTGGCCCTACGACGCCCTGATGACGATTCTGCTCGTGGAGGCTGCAGCGTGCTTCGAGGAACTGACGCTGAACAACCGCGACGACGAGCTGGTCTGGCAGGAGCCCGAGGCCTGGCCGAATACTTTCCGCCAGACACGCTTCGTGCCCGCGATCGAGTATGTGCAGGCCCAGCGGTTCCGCCGGTCGGTGATGGAGATGATGGCCGCGAAGTTCGCCGACCTCGACGCGATGATCAGCCCCAGCTTCGCGGGCTCGCTCTTGCTGATCACCAACAACACCGGCCATCCTTCGCTCACACTCCGCTGCGGGTACAAAGATGATGGCACACCTCACGGCATCACGTTGTGGGGTCGCCTCTTTGATGAAAGCACGTTGTGCTCAATCGGCATGTCGCTGGAAAGAAAACTCGACGTCTGGCACAAACGGCCGAAGATCGTGTAGTCGAATGGCGCCGCTAAACATCGGAGATTGCTCCAAACTGTGGCGAATGCCCGTTTAGCGGGTGACGCGCAGCGTCCCCGCCCAATGTTGCTCGTAGGCCGTAACAAACGACCACCGCTGGGGCCGCAACCCCGTGCGTGCGGGATTGGCGTTGACGTAGCGGATCGCTCGCCGAATTTCCGCGGCGCGGTCGAGGAACACCCACCATCCTTTGCGCGCCCACGGTGTTGGCAACCGACCGTTGCGATACGGCCAATCGGCGAACGGATGTCGGCCTTCACGGTTCAACTGAGCCGTTGCCGCACCTTTGAGCTGCTCACACACGCGCTCGATCAGTAGCCGGCTCCGACCAAGCACCAGGTGGGCGTGGTTGGGCATCACCGCACACGCGTAGATCGGCACAGGAGAGCGGGCAGCGTAGTCGGACAACCCACGGGCAACTGCCCGCGCTTGGTGACCGTCGAACACGACGGGTTCGCGGGCCAGAACAGCCAGCATGGCATCTCGTCGGATGGGATCGTAACGCCGATGCGCGACGGAGCGCCGTGTCGTCGTTTTCGTAGCCGGGTCAAACCGCGCTAACTCGTATGCGCGGACGAACTGCGACCATGACCCGCGCTCATCGTTGGGCAGCCAGAATCCGTACGCGTTAAGGATCAGGTGATAGGCCAGGACCATGTGGGAAGCGCATGGTAGCAGAGGCGCCGCTGCGCGACAGCCGCTAAACAGCGGAGATTGCTCCCAACCGCGGTGAATGCCTGTTTAGCGGGTGACGCGCAGCGTCCCCGGCGGTTCAGCGCTCCGCCAGCAACCGTGCGACTTCCTGCACATCTTTATCGCCTCGGCCGGAGAGATTGATCACTAGCGTCTGCTCGCGCGTCATGCCCTTGGCGTGTTCGACGGCAGCGGCGATGGCGTGGGCCGGCTCCAACGCCGGGACAATCCCCTCCAGCCGACTCATCAGACAAAACGCATCGATCGCCTCGGCGTCGGTCACGGTCGTATATTCCACGCGTCCGGCCTCCTTCCAGCAGGAGAGCTCTGGCCCCACGCCGGGGTAGTCCAACCCGGCTGAGCAGGAATGAACCGCCTGAGTCTGGCCGAACTCGTCCTGCAACACGTAGCTGAGCGAGCCGTGCAGCACCCCGGGCGAGCCGTAACGCAGCGGCGCTGCATGATCGCCGATCGCGGTTGATCTTCCCCCGGCCTCCACACCCACGAGCTTGACGGTCTCATCGTCGATGAAGGGATAGAACATGCCGGCCGCGTTCGATCCACCACCCACACAGGCGATGATCTCATCGGGGAGCCGGCCCAACGCATCGAGGCACTGCGCTCGACACTCGCAGCCGATGACCGATTGAAAGTCCCGCACGATCATCGGAAACGGGTGCGGGCCTACAACAGATCCAAGGATGTAGTGGGTTTGCTCGGCGGTCTCCATCCAGTCGCGCAGCGCCTCGTTGGTCGCATCTTTGAGCGTGCGGGAGCCGGTCTCGACCACATGCACTTTGGCACCCAGCAGCTCCATGCGAAAGACGTTGAGGCGTTGGCGGCGAACGTCTTCGGCGCCCATGTAGACTTCGCATTGCAGGCCGAAGTGGGCGGCTGCGGTGGCGGTGGCCACGCCGTGCTGGCCGGCACCGGTCTCCGCGATCACCCGCTTCTT
>JAPUKX010000075.1 GCA_027295435.1 Planctomycetota bacterium
CCGCGGAGCACGCGATCCTCGCGATCGAGCAACGCAATGGCTTCGGGTGAGTGATGGAATACCTGCTCCAACAGGGAAGCTTCGCGTTTGAGCTTCTCGTGAGCTTCGACGGTGCGAACGATGAGGATCACCGCCACCAGCGCGGCGGCGCTGAGGGACAGCTCGGCAACGAGACGGCCAACCGGCAGCGACCCGGCGTCGCCGAGGCCGATCACGGCGGGCACCAGCGATGCGGCCAACAACCCAACCACGGTCGCCGGCCATATGTCGCGGAGCCGCCAAAAACTGAAGGCCGCCCATCCCAGCGCCACTGCGCGCAGGAGGGCCGAAATTATTGCGATGGTACTCACCTGTTTCCCTGTCGGGTGCCCGGAGATTGAAGCCAAGAGAGTTCGGAGCGAGGCTGCCGACGGAGGTCAATGATGCACCCGCCGGACGCCAGGTCGCTAGGCTCGGCAACCAAATCTCGGGGATAGCAAGTGCGTACGCTGTGATCTGAGTTGGGTTCCCACCGTTTGGTCGATCGAGCCACGGCATGCGTGGGCCATGTAAGCCGTTGTAGAAAAATATCTTACAATGAGAAGCAATCGCGCGCCCGGCCGGAATCTCCCTGGCTATGCGATCATGGCGGATGTGCCGGAGCGGAGCGAGAGCATCGCCTCAGATACTAAGGAAAGGGAGCTTCTGCGCTTCGGGGCCGTTTGCTTGCGGCCGAGGTCTTCATGAAACATTGTTCGGTTGCGGTCGGGCTGACGGCCGGTGGTCACCACAACAGGGACTTGATCCATGCAACCTCGGAGTGCTCACCTTGTTCACGGGGCGGTTGCTGGTGCGATCGCTGGTACCGTAGTGATTCTGTGGTTCTTTACGCTCGGTGTGATAGAGGGCGCGCCCCTCGCAACGCCCGCTTTGCTCGCGAGCGTACTCCTCCACCGAGACGCGATGACCCCGACGTTCGGTGTGGTAGCCGGCTACACACTCCTCCACTACGGAATATTCGTGCTGCTGGGTGTGGCGACGTCAGGCGTCATCAGGGCACTGGGATTGAAGCCGGCACTCCGTCACGGCATCGTGTTTGGTCTGGGCGTCCTAAACGCCGTCCATTACGGCGCCTTCCTTGCGACCGATGCGCAGATGCTCGCCGTCTTGCCTGCGGTCCATGTGGTGCTTGCCAACTTGCTGGGTGGCATGGCGATGATGGCATATTTGCATCGTGTCGAACGCGTGACCGAACCTCTCGGCCTCGCCAGCATCAAGCAATATCGACTGGCCGTCGAGGGCATCGGCACCGGCATCATCGGTGCCGGCACCGTCGCGATCTGGTTCCTCCTGCTCGACATACTTGCGGGCCGGCCCTTTTTCACGCCTGGCGCGCTTGGGGCGGCCCTGTTTCTCGGGGTAACCAGCCCGTCGGATGTCGCCGTCACGTTGGGACTCGTCGCGACCTATACCGTGCTCCACTTCACTGCTTTCTTTGCGGTGGGGGTGGCGTTCGTGTGGGTCTCGGAACGGATCGAGCGGACCCCCGGTTTTTGGCTCCTCGCGGTGATGGGATTCATCGTGGTGGAGGCCGGCTTCTTGGGCGCTGCCGGCATGCTCGGCGGGTGGGTACTGGGTGCCCTTGGCGGGTGGCTGGCCGTGCTGGTGGGCAACCTGCTGGCCGTTGCCGCCATGGGGCGGTGGATCTGGACCACGCATCCGGGGCTGCAAGAGAAACTGATCGCGCAACCAGTGGCGACTATGATGTGACCGAGGCGGCCCCGGCCCAGCGAGTCGCCAGAAAGAACTCCCAAAAGAGAGGTCGCAACCTCGCCCCTGTGTCGTTTCAGGGTCGGGGTTGCTTCCTCTTTGCCGCTACGAGCGGTTATCTAGCAACATCCGCCACCGCAGCCGCCCCCGTCATCGATGTCCGAGCAACAGTACACCGTCGGGGTCAGGTTTCTGTCTGTGGTCATGATTCCTCCCATTGTTGGGAGTGACAACTATTCGGGCCGGTTTCCTCAATCGATAGAGATCGGTTTGACACAGCACGAGCCACCGGAGGCCTCCACTCGCTCTGCGGCGGCTGCCGCCAACCGGTGAATCAACTTGGTCATCGACTGGCGCGTTCCCGAATCGAAATCCGTGAGTAATCCTTTTTCCTGCTCGATGATTGCACTGTGGATTCGCTTGTACAGCGCCTGGCCGGCACCGGTCACCTGGAGGAGGATGGCACGCCGATCCTCGGGGTGTTCGGTGCGCTCCACGTAACCCTTTCGCTCGAGTGCGGCGACCACGCGGCTGGTGGTGCTCTTGTCGAGGTAGAGCTCCGCGGCCACCTCGTTGAGGCTGAGTCCACCGCGCATCGAGAGCACCTCCAGCGCATGGCATTGGGTGATCGACAGGTCGTGGCAACAGATCCGATCGCGATCCCTGAACTGATAGACCCGGATGAGATCGCCCAGGGCCTCGTACAAGGCCTCAGCATCCTGTTGGAGCTGTGGATCGGCAATGGTCGTGAGTTTGGTCATGGGTTCAATATAGTTGCTGATAACAACTATAACGGTGCAAGCAGTCGCCGTCAAGCTCACAATCAGTCGGAGGTCAGGAGGCGGAGGAGGGAGGTGGGATCGATGTTGCCCCCGGAAACGAGGGCCACCACGACGTCGCCGGGTCCGACTGGGATCCGACCTGATAGGAGTGCCGCGGTAGCCGCCGCCCCGGCGGGTTCGGTGACGAGTTTTGCCCGTGACATGAGCATGTCCATGGCGTGCACGATCTCGTCATCGGAAACGAGCACCACGTCGTCTACACATTCTTTCACGAATTCGTAGTTCAGCTCTCCCGCCATCGGGGGTGCAAGGCCGTCGGCGATCGTGTCGATCGCATCGGCGTGCACGGCGTGTCCCGCGTCAAGGCTCTGTCGCATGGTCGACGCACCGGTCGGCTCCACGCCGAAGATGCGGAGGTCAGGCCGGCTCATCTTGGCCGCTCCCGCAATGCCGCTGATGTGTCCACCACCGCCGATCGGGGCGACGATGGTTGTTACCTGGGGGCACTGTTCGAGGATTTCGAGGCCCACGCTACCGGCCCCGGCGATGATTTGCGGATCGTCGAACGGGTGGATGAATGTGAGTCCGCGCTCCTGCGCCAGCTCCTGCGCCTTACCAAAGAGGTCGTGCACCGTCCCGTGAAGGATGACTTCGGCTCCGTATGCGGCCGTCGCTTCGGCTTTGATCTTGGAAACGTTTTGCGGCATAACCACCGTTCCCGAGATCCCCGTTTCGGCGGCAGCCCACGCCAGGGCCTGTGCGTGGTTACCCGCCGACACGGTGATCACTCCGCGGGCGCGTGCCGACTCGTCGAGCAGCGTGAGCTTATTGAGTGCCCCGCGCACCTTGAACGATCCCGTCTTCTGAAAGTTCTCACACTTGAGGTGCAGCTCGGTGCCGATTTCTCTGCCAAGGAGCGTGGAGGTTTGCATCGGC
>JAPUKX010000076.1 GCA_027295435.1 Planctomycetota bacterium
GGCGAGAATGGCCTGAAAGATGGAATGGCCGCGGATGGGGCGCAGATCGGGATCGCGACGCATATGACTGAAATCAGCAAAGCCCGCCTTGACCGCCCGGATCAGATAGGACGCGCCGACATCCGGCTCCCCCAGCCGGCATCGGACGCAAGCCGCGTTATAGAGCATCACCGCATCATCTGGGGCTTGCTGGAGATGCGCTTCAATCAATTCTGCCGCCCGCGCGTTGTCGTGCCTGTCTAGCCGGCTGTAGATCTCGCGTCGGATCGAGCTCGCCTGACCCCAAGCCTCGCCACATAGCAGCGCAACGATGATTATCGACGCAACGCGTCCCAGCCTCGCTGTCTTGTCCATCTTCCGCCTCCAAGCGCCGTCGGTGAATTGGCGTTACATGCCAAATCTAACCGCGCTACAGCTGGAGGCAAGTATTATTCCGTCTTGGCGCTGATTTGCGCGCGCCCGTTGACAAGTTGCAATCGTCCATCGGCGAACATGCGGATCACTTCCGGGTAGGCAATGCATTCCTCTTCGAACACGCGGGCGGCGAGGCTGTGCGCGTCGTCATCCGGCACGACCGGGCAGACCCGTTGGAGGATGATCGGCCCATGGTCGTACTGATCATCCACAAAGTGGACCGTGCAGCCGGAGAATCGCCGCCGCGCTTTGAGCACCGCTCGGTGCACGCTCAGGCCGTACATGCCTTTACCCCCGAAGTCCGGCAGCAGCGCCGGATGTATATTCAGCACTCGGTCTTGGAACGGCTCATCCACACGTAGCCAGCGCAGATACCCGCACAGGCACACAAGATCAACTCGCCTTTCGGCCAGCCAGGAGGTGATCGCATCATGCATATCGTGCTCGGCGGCGAAATCGCACCGGGCGGCAATACGCACGTCGAGGCCGCGCTGCTTGGCCAGCTTGACGCCGGCGACATCGGCCCGTGAGGAGATTACGCGCTCAACCGAAGCCCGCAGTGATCCCTCATCGATGCGATCAAGGATGTTCATGAGCGTGCGCCCGCCACCGCTGATCAATGCTGCGATGCGAAGCGGATCGCTCATGCCTCTGACATATCCCCGGCTTCGAGATCGGCGGTCGGAGGAGAGGCGAAGGGGATAGGGCGGCATTGTTGATACACCGCGACCAACGTGAGCCGGGCTTCGGTGACGTGTACAGTCTCGCCGGAGGAGAGGCGATCGGCCTCGACGTGGATACGGATCTTGATCGAGGTTGTGCCGATGCGTTCCGTGGAAGTGTAGAAGCTCACAGCGTCGCCGATGAGGACCGGCGCGCGGAACTCGACCTGCTCGATGGAGACGGTGACCCACCGGTGCAGGCCGTGCTTGCGGGCTTCGATGAACCCCGCCTGGTCGATATAGGAGAGGATCACCCCGCCGAAGATCGTGCCGTAGACGTTCGCGTCCCGCGGCATCATCACCACTCGCAGGGCGGGATCGTATTTCGGAGCGCTGCCCATGGCGTGCATCATGCGGGCAGGCTGCGTCCGACACAAGCCGGCGGTGGCGATGACGGCAAGTCGTTTATTTGGTTTGGGCTTTGCCCGTGGCGGGTCTCGACGTTCTGCCTGCCCGGCCAAATCAGGATCGACGCTCAGTGAGCAGGGGCAGGGCCCACAGCGCCTGGAGGTGCAGCCAAACCGCTCGGGTGTCGCCGCCGTCAGGGAAGGGCCTGTAGGTCAAGAAAGGCGCAGTCCAACCGACGCTGCCCTCACTTCGCCGTGCGGTCCAACGAAATCGCTACCGCCTGATGTGAGCCGACGCTCGAAACAGACTAGTCAAAGGAGCGGGCTCGATCACGAATTCATCGGCTCCCATATCGACCCGACCTTCGTGGACGCGCTCGTCGCCGTCGATGTCGGTCTCATCCTCTCGCGGCACGAAGTCGGGATCCCCGGCATTGCGGGCCAGCGAGAGTAGCGTGATGTGGTAATCGCCAAAGGTGGGATCAACGAACTCCGGATCGAGATCGATATTGCCACAGCCCCAATCGAGTGTGCTGCCATCCTCAACATATGGGCCACCTGCTCCGCCTTGCACATCGCTGTATTCGACGGTCAGCTCAGAAGCTTCGGTGTGAACCTTGCTATAGAAGAGATAGACTTCTGAGCCGAGCCGTGCGTTGTCACCCCAAAGGACACTGTTTGTGATCTTCCACGAGTTCCTCGCGGCGAACACTCCACCGCCGGAGTCCCTGGCCGCATTGTTCGCTATCGTACAATTGTTGATCGTCACCGAATTAAGTAGGAGATAGATGCCTCCTCCTGACGCGGCAGCCGAGTTCATTGTAATCAAGCAATTGTTAATAGCTGACGGGACCGAGCTAGTCTCGCGTGATAGCATAATGCCGCCACCGTTCCTGTTAGACAAGTTTCCCAGGATCTCGCACCTACTAATCACGGGACTACTGGTGGTGGAGGATATGCCTCCGCCGTCGTAGCTAGTAGAGTTATCTGCGATCACGCAATCTAGAATCGTAGCATTGGAAGACGATTCCAAATAGATGCCACCGCCCCTGATGAATGCGAAGTTATCGGTGATTATGCATCCTCTGATCGCTGCGGCACTGTTGAAGACGCAGTAAATTCCGCCGCCGCGGTTGTCGGCTGTGTTGCTAGAAATTCGGCAGTTCTCGATGGTCGGACTGCTACCACTCCGGCAGTAGATTCCACCCCCAAAGAACCCAGCCGTGTTGCCGGTGATAACAGAGTTTCTGATGGTAGGCGATGTGGTGTAGCAGTAGATGCCACCACCAGCCCTATAACCGTGGGGAGGGGAACTGAATCCGAATCCACCAGTGAGGGTCAAGCCGTTGAGCACAGAATCAGCAGTTTCGCCGTTGTTGAAGGCGACTACACTTCCCTGTTCATCTTTTTCCCTTGCACCGCTGCCATCGATCGTCGTGGCTTTGACGTAGTCGGCGTTGGTTGGGATGAGGCTTTGGACGGTGATGCCCTTGCCGAGGAAGTTGATGTTCTCGACGTAGGCGTCGCCCTCACACTCGAAGCCGAAAGCGTTGCGCGGCAGGACAACCACGACATCGCCATCCTCAGCGGCATCGATGGCAGACTGAATGGTATCAAAGCCGAAAGCGCCACTACACTCGACTAAAAGAACGTTGCCGCCCGTCTGGACCGCGATGTTGGCGATCGCGCCAGCTACCTCTCGGCTCAAGGCCCTGTTGTCCAATCGGGGCAAGCCTTGCTGTGAGAAGGTTGATTCGTTGCAAGGCAACGTGGTTGTGGCAGCGAATGCCAGCATGGTTGTGACTTTGGCCTTCATGATTGAATCTCCGTAAACAAGGATTACAGAAGACGCTGCCTCCGGTGCCTAGAGGTGCTGTATGTCGCCACCCGCGGTGGCAAGGCTAAGACCGACGGAAGCAGTCCGGGAAGAAATGGGGCCGGTGCTCATCGATTCCGTGATGTTCATTCTATGCCGCGTTGTTGCCTCGATACAGGGCGGGACCAATCGAGACCTAGCTGGTCAATAGCGTCCAGAAAGCGATATCGCGTGCTGCACGATGTTGGCCAGGAGGTTGCGGGCGGAGTCGGTGGTGTAGCCGGCGATGTCCCAGCACGGTTGGTCGAGCAGGCCGTGGGAAATGTCCTGGCGGGAAAACAGCACACGTGGTTGTCCGTCGATGAGCATGCCCCGCAGGCGCGGAGTGGTTTCGCGGGCGGCGAACACTTCCAGTGCGAACGGGCGGTAGTCGAGGCGCGATAGACGCTTCGCCCCGGGCAAATCGTTTCCTGTGATGATGCGGCTGTGCAGTAGGGGAAGAATCGGCTCGGCCAGGGCCCGGAAGATCTCGGTGCAGGTCTGCTCAGCGGACAATGTAAAGTCGCCCCGACCGCCGGGGGTCTCGAACAGAATCACGCCACCGGCTTCGACATACGCGCCGATCGCAGTCTGCTGCTCGGCCGTGAAGTCGTGGGCGTCGATTCCGTTGACGATCACCAGCGTCGGCCGGGGGGTGAGCTGGTGAATCTCGGACAGAAGGTGATCGATGATGTTGACATTGATCTGCCGCTGCTGGGCCAGGAACGTGGCGAAGACAGGCAGGGCCTGCGGCTCGGGCTTCCAGTTGCCCTGATGCTGCGCGCGGACGATGCTGATGCGGATGGTCGGTTGCTGGTTGTTGGTTTGAACCCTCACCCCAACCCTCTCCCTTGAAAAGCGAGAGGGAGAGAGAAAATGCCGGGCGAGCCGGGGACGGGGGCGATTCATTTCCGATGCGTAGAAGTAGATGTTGCCGGCCGTGAGGTATGCGCTGTCATCCTTCGCACCACGCACCTGGAAGCGGCGCGAGAAATCAGTGCGTGAGGCGATGATCAGTTCGCGCACCCCGTTGGAAAGACCGCGCAAGGCGGGGCGCTTACCGCCGACGGGCAACAGGATCGTGTAGGCCCAGTGGTCGTTGGGCAATGTCCGCCAGTCATATTGCGGGTACATCTGCTTGCCGGCCTGCTCAATAGATTTCGCAAATGCGCGCGCGGGGCCCTCGTTGACGGCAAACAGCAGACCACCGAGATCGAGATAGCGCTTGAGCTTTTCCAGCGGTTCGATGCGATCTTCCTGGACATCGTGGTGAGCGTTCGCCTCCGGTCCGCTCAGCCACGGCAGTCGTTCGTGTGACGCGAGGTAGAGCACGGGCGCGTCCAGCCAGTCCTGCGGATCAGTGTCGATGCGAACGATCTGCCAGTTCAGCGCGGTTTCGGTCTTCTCGGTGAGCCAGCGGGAGAGGTTGGCGACATCTCGCGGCCGATTGTTCCAGGCCATGCCCGGTACGTGGAGCTTGTTGATGGCGACGGGGACCCGGCCTCGGCTGAGAAACAGCAAGCCGAAGGCGAGGTGGCGAACGCGGACTTTCGCCCCCCTCGATTTCCCGCCCATCTTTTGATGAACGGTCATCATGCGCTTGGCGGGGTCCCATCGACATAGCCGGCGGAGAAGCTCGGCTGCCGCCTGGCGATACCAATCGTGGGGGCCGAAGTATTTGTAACCGCTGGCCAGGCCCACCCGCTCGACGCCGTAGAGGTAGTAGAAGAAGTGCTGGTCTCGGCCGGGGTTTTCAGTGGGTGAGAAGTTCTGTTGCATCCATTGCAAGCCGCGGGCGATCGCAAGCTCGTTTCGGCTGCCGGAGGTGGATCTGAGTTCGACCGCTGCGTCTGCGTGAAGAAAGTCTTGGGTGATGAAGAGGGTGGCGAGCCCGGCGGTGGTCATCGAGCCCGTGGCCGGCCCGTCGCCGGTGTAGTTCCAGCCGCCGTCGGCCTGTTGCATATCGAGGAAGCGGTCTTCGAGTATCTGCCAATATCGGCGCTCGATGCGGGCGCCGCGCTTGGCTGCTTCCCACCAGGCGAGTGCGCCATATTGAGTGATGGAGTTGTCGCGTCGCCTGGAGTTGGGCTGCTGCTGATACGTCCAGCCGCCGGCCCTCTCGCTGAAGCCGTCGATCAGCCATTGAGTGTCGGCGATGAGAAGGTCGTTGAACTTCGGCGGGAGCATCGCCCAGACGTTGGCTCGTACCGCCACCGCATACGTGCCCTGCATCGCGAGCTGCTCGAGATAGGCGACGGCGTCGCGCAGCCGCGAGTCTTGGTACGACTGGCCGGCGTAGAGCAGCGCCAGCACGGTCAACGCGGTGTACCCGCCGCCTTGCTTGATGCTCTCGCCTCGCGGGGGCGTCTTCGGCTCCCAGAAGCGGTCGGGACTCTTGCGCGTATAGAGCTCCTGGACAATGGCGTCGATGGTCTTCTGAACGTGCTCATCAGTGAGCGATTCAGCGGTGATGGATTCCTGCGCGCCTGCGGATGACCACCAACCGCCCACGGCCAGAGCCGCGATCGAGGCGTGGGTGTGGACCCACCGGCACGATGCGTTGGCCCTCATCGCATCAGGTACATCGCTCGGGGTGACCCGAGATCATTGACCATGCGGCGTATGGTCCCGGCATCGAGCATGGTCGCAGGTCTGTCCGGCCCGTGGACGCCCAGCACGCCGCCGAACAATGGAGTCGGTCGGCGCAGAATCACCACCGTGGACTGCCCAGCGGGGAGCCCGGCCATCTTCTCCGCCCGGGCGATCGCATCGTCCAGATACCCGATCGAATCGATCAAGCCGTTGTCCGAGGCTTCTTGGGCGGTGTAGATTGAGCCGTCGGCGAGTTTGTCGATCTTCGCAGGATCATTGATCGCGCTACCGCGGCCATCCTTGACACGCTGCTTGAAAATGTCGTAGGCCGCGTCGAGCATTGCCCGGATCTTCTCATGATCCTTCTCGGTCCAGGAGCGGAAGGGATTGCCCAAGTCCTTCTCCGGAGCATCCGTGGCCAACAACGTGACCGGCTGGACCCCGATCTTGTTCAAAAGGTCTTCGAAAATGAAGGTTTGTGCGATGACGCCGATGCTGCCGGTGATGCACGTGGGCTCGGCGACAATATGATCGGTGCCGCAGGAGACGTAATAGCCGCCCGAAGCCGCCACCCCGCCATAGCTGGCGATCACCGGCAGGCCGGCATCGCGGAGGCGCTTGACCTGATACCAGATCTGATCCGAGGCAGCGATCCCACCCCCGGGCGAATCGACTCGCAGCACCGCGGCCTTGATGGACGAATCATCCAAGACGTGATCGATCGTCAGCCGGACGGATTCGGCCTGGTGGGCGTCGATGATGCCTTCGATGGGGATGATCGCCACGGTGTTTCGCCCGCCGTCGCGGTACAACTCACCAACCACGGTGGTGTCAAACATCGAACTCGCGAAGAAGGCAGCGCCCCCAAACGCCACACCGACCATAAACACGACGGCGAAGACGAACAGGCCGATGATGAACCCGATCGCCCGTGCAAATCCGGTGGGTTTGCTGACGATGTGCACGACCTGAGGCGCTGAGGAACCTGGGGAGATGGGAGCTGAGGCCGGCGGAGGGAGCGGTGGGGAGGGATGAGACTGGTCCATGCTTGTGTTTCCTTGCAACTGTGATCAACCTGTTTGCGGCGGATCGCATGCCGCTTTGCTTACGAATCCTAGCAGCTCGCAGTACGCCTGGACACGGCAGCCCACAGAGCACGGCGTATCCAGAGTCTTGGGCTCGCCCTGGGCTACACTACTACCGACCATGGGGCGGCCCGCCGAGAAGAAATACCTAGAACCATACCGCGAGGCGGTCGAGCGGTTCGGACCCGGATTCGAGGCGACGCTGTGGACCAGCCGCAAGGCGCAAACGCTACGGTTCGACGTGATGATCGGCCTGGCAGAGTTCGAGGATTGTGTGATTCTGGATGCCGGCTGCGGCCAGGGGGATTTCGCCGCGCGCCTGGTGGAGTGCGAGGTACCGTTTTCAAGGTATATCGGCGTTGATGCGATGCCGCAAATGATTGACGCCGCCGGGCAGCGGAAGCTGCCGCGGTGTGAGTTTGTTCTCAACGATGTGCTCACCTGCCCCTCGACCCTCAGCGCCGCCGAGCCCGATTTCGTCTGCATCTCTGGCACGCTCAACACGATGGATGAAGACACCGCCCGGCAGTTGGTCGCATCGGCGTTCGAGGCCGCAGCCCAGGGTGTCCTGTTCAATTTCCTCTCCAGCCGACCGCATTCGCGCTGGGCCGGCCAGGACCCCTCACCGGCCAGGCGGTTCGACCCGCTGCGATGGCTGGACTTCTCACTCGCCCTGAGCAGCCGGGTCAGCTTCACCCAGGCCTACCTCGACGGGCACGATGCCACGATTTTGAT
>JAPUKX010000077.1 GCA_027295435.1 Planctomycetota bacterium
TCAACTGGTTGTCTGTCTTGCCTTCGCTTCCCCGGTCGCGCAGATAGCGGCTGGGCAGAAGCTCGACAAACCCCTTCCACTCCGTCACCCAACTGCTATCCGTTGCCCGCGGCAGGAGGTCATCAAGAAGATCGTCTACGCCCGTTTGGGCGCAGACAGCGCTGGGGCCTAGCAGCCGCAGCGTCGCGAGGATAAGAAGGTGTATGCGGAGGGACGCCACAGACAACCCACATCACTTCACGAGTGAACGGGTCGTGAACAACGATTCGGCTAGGCTCTGGCGCGGCTGACCGGTTCGGCTGTCTGTATACAGAGAGAGGTTCAGCAAGTGACTGTCGATCTTGAGGACCGTGCGCCTCCCGCTCAGGTGGTTATACATCTCGATCTGCCCGGCACGCCAGTAGCGATCGTGAAACTGCGTAAGACGCAACGCGAAGCGCGTCTTGAGCAGCGCACCCGCCAGGTCGAAGTAATCGATTTGTACCTGGCTCCACGTCCTCGGATCCAGATAGATCGTCAGGCGCGAATAGCCGGTGTCGGCATAGGTTGGCACCGCATCGATCTTGTGTGTGACCCGCTCGGTACCGTCGATGGTCAGCGTCGCTTCGCTCAGATAGGTGAACAAGTACTCCTGCGGATCGAGCGAGCTCAGATCCTCGTAGGTGAACTCGGTGCCAAGAAAACTCGAGGTGTTGTTCGCGCCCGAAATGCGGCGCACGCGCTTCGTAGCCGGTAGATAGAGCCAGTTGTCATCCGAGCCGCCGCTGTTCTCATGGGTCAGCGCTGACACGCCGCGTATGACATTCGGGCTGGTGAAGCGGGTGACGAGTTTGTCTCCCTCTGAGCCTCCCTCGAGGCTCATGCGGACGAAGGCGCGGCTGACCGATCGTCCCGAAGCGTCGATCAGGGTCATCTCGCCTTGGAGCACCTCGTCGGCCCAGCCGCCATCGAACGAGTCGGCGTAACCCATTAGTTGGCGGCCATACGTCGCGGGGTCCGCTGGTGTGAATTTGGGCTGCATCGGGACCGCAGTCTGAGCGGCCGCGCTTGAGCTTGCTAGCAGCACAAGGGCGACGGCCGTAGCCGACCGCAAGCCGGGTCTCGTGAACCGTTCGGAGGCAACCAGCAAGGCCGGTGTCACGAGGACATCGGCAAGGAAAGCGATCAGGATCATGGTGGATCCAAGCAAGCCGATGTAGACGTTCGGCGAGAAGTCGCCCGTAGCCATCATCAGGAAACCGAATACAAGAACGATCGTGGTGATCGTCAGGGCGTTTCCGCACTCCCGAAGGGCATAGGCAATCGCCTCTTGGCCTCGGAGTCCCTGCCTCTCGGCATCGCGGAACTTGCTGAACAAATGGATGGTGTCGTCGACACAAAGTCCCAGCGCTATGGAGCAAGCCACGACAGCTGGACCGTCAAGCGCGATGCCAAGGAAGCCCAGCAGGCTGATGGGCACGAGAATCGGAAAGATGTTCGGCACCAAGCTCAGCAGCGCGAAGCGGACGGATCGGAAGACCAATCCAATGAAAATACAGATCATGGCCAGGGCGACCGCGATGGATCTTGTGTAGCCCTTGGCGATGGTCAAGCCGGCCGAATCGACCAACATCGTCTTGCCGGACAGTGAGAGCGTTGACAGCGCACTGTCACCTCCCACAAGGCCGGGGAACTCCCCCTCGGCGATCTCGCGAATGCGCGCGTAGGTTTCTTCCCGCTCGTTCGAGGAGCCCATGCGCAGACGCCCTTGCATGCGAAAGTGCCGTCGATCCGGGCTCAGTTGAGAGATCAGGTTCTCGCCGGGCCGCGCGCCGTTCTCGTACTGAAGGTAGTACTGCGAAACGAGTGTCGAAGCGTCCTGACCGGGGGTTCGGAACCAACGCTGCTGGACGTCGTCGTAAGCCAACGAGGCGGCTCGCGAGTCCGGGTGCACATCGGCCTGCTGCGGAATTCGGTATTGCTCGGCTCGATTCTCGTTTTGGACCTGGTGGATCTTGCGCAGAATATCGAGTGGTGAAGTTAGGTCCGTGAGGAACCGAAGAGGCGATTCGGGATCGTCCATCTCGCTGCGCAACCGCGCTTCGAACCGATCCAGCTGCTGCAGGAAAGCTGCTGAGAGGCCGATCTGACTCTGCTGCCATTGGCGCTCCGCCTCCTCGAGGCGAGAGAGCTCATCCCGCTCAGCACCCGAAAGCGGCCTCATGTCCTGAAGTCCGCTCCGAGGACCCAGCTGAGTGACGCGGAGCGATTCGAGACGCTGCGCGTCTTCATGGCTGAGCGGCTCGGCCGAGCCGCGTTCAGCGGCACTAAACACCAGCTCGAGATCACCGACCCCGCCTAGACGATCTTCGATCCACTGCATCTCCACTATTACCTTGTTGTCTGGAGGAAACATGGTGCGGGGGTCGGCGTTGACCCGGACGAGAGATACGCCTCCAAGCGCCAGGACGGTGAGGAACAACGACACGAGGAGGATCGCGCCCGTGTGCCGTACGACCCAGCCAGCTAGTAAATCCGGCCGGTTGCCGGAGAACAGACCCCCGAGCGGCTTTTTCGGCTCTTCCTTCTTTGGGATCGGCAAGAACGAGAGCAGCAGTGGAACGAGGGTCATCGTCACCACATAGGCGAGCAATGAGCCGAACCCCATAGCCGCACCGAGTTCTTGGACGGGCTGCAGGTTGATCAGCACCAGCGAGTAGAAGCCGACGGTCGTCGTGATTGAGGTGAGAAAGACCGGAAGCGCGTTGCGCTTGATGACGGCGGCGAGGAGTGCTTGCCGATCCGCATACTGAGGTCGCAGCGTCAGGTACGCCGCCACGAGATGCACCGAGTCGGCAACGCCGATGACCGTCATCATGTTGGGCAACATCGCCGTCAAGTTGTTGAACAGATGTCCCGACCAGAACACACTGCCAACGGTGCCCAGGATCGAGACGACAACGACGATCATCGGAATGACCGCGCCGACTAGATTTCTAAAGAGGACGAACAGCCCGATGAAGATCACGAGCCAGGCGAGCGGGAGCAGCGCGGCGTCCGTTGTGCCTGTGGTCTCGAAGTTGCGCTCAAAGGTCGGCACACCTGCAAGGCGGTAGGTGTAGGAACTCAGGGCAGCGGGTGTGAAGCCGGCAGGCGCCGCCTGGCCTGTGCCTAGAGAGTCGACCCACTGCCCGTCCGCGTCCAGTTTGTATTCGTGATATTTCTGGATCATCTCGCCATCCAGAGTCACGACGAAAGCCTTGGAGGGGTCGCCAAGCGCGTGCTCTAGCTCAGTCTTCTCAGGACTGCTGGGCACTTCTCGAAGCGCTTCGGCCAGGTTGGTGAACTCCGCCGTGGCCGCGACCACTCCGGCTTCACGACGCAAAATGTGCTCCACACCGCGTAGGGCGCGGCGTTGGTACTGAACCGAGTACAGATCCGCAGCCAGCTCACCGGACTCGCTTCTGGTGTCATCGGGAAGATAGGGACGAATCACTTGGATCTGAATCGCCGTCGCCGTGCCTTCCTCGTTGACGAGCGTTCCCAGGAGCAGCGGCTCGCCGATGTAGTCCTCGAAGTCTGCGTCTTCACCGATGACAGCCCGGACTCGGGCCGCACCCAGCCGCTTGGCGACCGCAGGCGCACCCAGCACTGCCACCATCCGCTCAACGATGTCGGCCTCGGAAAGCTTGGCGTGCTCTTCGACGAGATCCGTGATGATCAGACCCTCTTCGGCGCCGAACTCGTCTTCAATGGTCCCCCACCGGATCCAGGGGTTGCGCGTCAGGCTGCGCACGTGCCGCACGCCGGGGATCTTCAGAAACTCATCTGTCAGACGCGCGATCGTCCCCAAAGTCTCTCGATCGAAGACGCCGTTGGGCTTGTCCAAGACTTCGAATGCGACAACGAGGTAGTCCTCGGCAACGAAGCGATCTTCGATCTCGTAGAACGTCCGCATGGCCTCGCTGTCGCCTGTGAACCAGACATCCAAGCTGGGATCGAATATCTGCGGCCCGATTGATCCGCTGCCATCGGACACGTCGCCGAGCTGTAGGACCATGCTGGTCTGTGTGCCGACGAATCCGATGCCCTGAGCGAAGAGCACGCCGACAATCGTCAGAGCGAGAGCCGCTGTGAGCCAACGCCATCGATACACGGCCATGGCGAACCACTCGCCGAAACCGCCTGACTGTGGGGTCTCTTTACTCATGTCCTTCTCTCTGGCCACGCCAATGCGGCGGCAAGGTCCTCTCGAATCCATCAAGGGCCTCTATGCGCCGTTTCCACGCCGATACGTGGGGGTAGCCGGTAAGCGGTTCCTGGAAGCCCAACTCCGCCATCAGCTCGGACGTCGTCTCGACCGCGCGTTGAACCAGTCGAACCTCCGGATAAGAGACCGCGTCTGCCGCGCTTGGCCCATTGCCCGACAGGAAATCGCCGGAGTTGAGGAGGTCTTCCAATCGCCTGAGCTCGGCCTGCATCGACTCAGCGGCTTCGGTGAGCTCAGGCGTCTTGGAGGTCGCACCACCAAAGAAGATAGGGCGCAACAGCCCGTCACTTGCCGCGCGCAGATAGTCGCAGCTCTCTAGAGTCGCCTGCCAAATGGCAGCCGCCTCATTGGCGCTGCCGCCAAAGAGCGGCCGATCCGGATACGCCCGGTCGAGCCAAGCCAGAATGCCGATCGAGTCGCGCAGGACAAGTCCCTCGGCTTCAAGCACGGGCACCGTGCCGCGTGGATTCAGGCTGATGAACGGCTCCGACTTGTGCTCGCGCTTGGAGGCCTGTAGGTAGTTGATGTCGTAGTCGAGGCCTTTGAATGTGAGCCCTAGAAGGACGCGCCACGGTCGCGGGGCGCCGCTTACAACATGTACGGTCATTCCCATCTGAGAT
>JAPUKX010000078.1 GCA_027295435.1 Planctomycetota bacterium
GTGATCTCTCCGACGTGGTGCTCGATGCCCTCAGCATCGGGACCGGCGTCGGGCTCGGGCACGCCCAGCGCGACCAGGAAGCTCAAGACGATCTCGTGACGCCGGCGACTCTCCGCGGCGAGCCGCTCCCCTTGGGCGGTAAGCCGGATCGGACGGTACGGCTCGGTCTCAACCAGCCGCTCCTGGAGGAGCCGGGTGACGATTCGGCTGACCGTGACGTGCGAGACGCCCATGTGCTGGGCGAGGTCCTTCACGCGACACTCGCCGCGGCGATGGACGATGTCCGAGACCGCTTCGACGTAGTCCTGGGCCGTCTCCACGGCATGGTCGGCCCGGACCTTGCGGAAGGTTGGGACAGCACGTGGCAGTCGATGATGGAGCCAGCGGCGTTGCGTCATGCCAAGCGATCCGAACGATGAACGAGCAGATTGTAGCACTCGCTACATCCTGGTCAAGTATCATCGGATGCCTGGCAGGATCGCTTGAACGCTAGGCGCCGAACAGGTGACGCAGAACCACATAAAACCTTGCAAATACAGGTTATATGGACGAATTGGCGCCTCAGCGTCATCGCGGATGCCCGTGGCTGCGTCGCCTGATACTTGTAGGCAATGCTACGAAGAGCAGACGATTCCCCGCCTCCCTCGCCGATTGGCCTTGGCAGGAGGTTCCTCGAGCGTCGCGGCGAATCCGCTGGCGGACTGTTGGGGGCGACGATCACCGCGGCGAGAACGAGCGGGAATGGAAGGGTGTCTACAATGCTCGCCGTCACACGGGCCTGTGGCGGAATCGGCAGACGCAGTGGACTTAAAATCCGCGGCCCCGCAAGGGGCGTGAGGGTTCGAGTCCCTCCAGGCCCATCGACCGTGATCCCAAGCGACCGCCGACTCCGGTTGGCTGGTTCCGCGGCCCCATCGCGAGCCGCTACGGTCTGACAGGATCGGCTGGTCGCTGTGACCGAGTTCGATCGCGCCTGCGAAGCAATTCCTGATAGACGCAGGTCGTGTCGTTCACCATGCGCTGAAGTGAGAAGGAGCGCACGCGCTGGCGTGATGCGTGTCCCATGCGTTGCCTGAGGTCCGTATCGGCCGCCAATGAGGTCATCGCTTGGGCCAGTGCTTGCGCGTCGCCCGGAGGGACCGTGTACCCGTTGTACCCTTCTTGAATGAGGAATCGCGCCCCGCCGACGCGCGTCGAGACGATAGGCAGCCCGCAGGCCATTGCTTCCAGCAGAACATATGGGAGCCCCTCGTAGAGACTTGGCAGCACAAACATGTCAAAGGCAGGCATGATCTGCGGGCCTGGTCTTTCACCGAGCCACATGATTTGGGACTCGACGCCCGAGCTTGAAGCCTGCTGACGGAGTGCTGATTCCAGGAGTCCGGTGCCGACCAGCAATAGCCGCAGGTTGGCGAAGCGCCCGGCGACCTCGGCCAACGCGCGAATCAAGAGAGCAGGTGATTTCTGGTGGACCAACCGGCCGACAAACCCGGCACAGACGTGATGGTTCGCTAGCCCCAGCGACCGCCGGACAGCTTCCCTTGGTGGGAATGAAATTGGACCTATTCCGTTGGGCACCAGAAAGAGCTTGTCTTGCGGGAGCCCCAGCGAGAGGGCGTGGTGGTACTCCTCGTGGGAAACCGCGATCACGCCATCGCCTATGCCGGCCAGCCACCGTTCCGCCCATTGCAGCGCCCGGCTCTTCACCGGCCCGAGACATGGATCCAGCGTGACCAGCGCATTGGGTGTGTAGACCGAGACCGCGCCGGTGCCTCTCGCAGCAAGTCGTCCCAGCGCCCCGCCTTTGGAACTGTGCCCGTGAACAATATCAAACGGCCCCTGTTGCCGAATGTATTTCCGTAGACGTTGAAGGCTCCCCAGATCACTGGGATGCGGGTTGCGGCGCATAGGAATCAGGACGGAGCCGGCGCCGTTGAGCGAATGAAGCCGTTGTCGAAAGCTGTCCGCCAATCGGCGGGGTGAATACGCCACGTGAACGTTGTGACCCAAGGAACGCAGACCACACGCCAGATCGAGGACGTGTCGGCCTACACCGCCGTCGCAGGCTTCGACGACGAGGACGGTCTTGGGCGGTTTGCCATCCATCCATTGCGGCCCCTGGTAATCAACGCGACCGGTTGATTCGGTTTTATGGCCCCGATGCCATCGACCACCGGCGATCGGAACTCAACTGGTCCCCTGCGCCCGTAGCCAACGCCTCTTCCATAACACCACGAACCTTGCCGGTAGCATCAGCAGCACAATATCCCTGAGCACTCCAACGTAACTCTCGTGTATTCTTGGATCGAAATAGCGCAGCTTGATGCGTAGCCGGCTCAGGATTTGCGTGCGCCTGCGGCCCAGAGAAATGCTGTTGGGTGTGATGATCGTTCGGGTCAACGGGCAATTCAAATTGGCAGCCGGCCATCGACGCACGAATCGGAAGAAGAATTCGTAGTCTTCCGCAGCAGGGTAGTTGAGGCGGTACACTCCGATCTGGTCTAAAGCTGAAGCGCGAAACATCACCGCTGGATGCAGGAAACACGATCTGAGGTGCATTTTCCGGCAAACTTGTTCGGGGGTGATCGGCACACGGTAAAGATACTGATGTCGGCCTTGAGCATCAACAAACTCCACGTGCGAACTGACCAGCATGCAGTTTGGATGTTCGAGCAAGAAGCGCTTCTGCTTCGCGAATCGGGTGGGTAGGGCGACATCGCCGGCGTCGAGCCGGGCCACGAACTCATACCCGCGCCGGCGGATAAACGCCAGGCCCTCGTTCAGCGCATGTTCGATGCCTTGATTGGGCTCGAGTCGAAGCCGGTACACGCGGTGGCCGTTGGCCTGGTCGGGGACTTCGATTGGGGGGTCGCTCCCGTCATCGACAACCACCGCGTCCAACTGCTCCTCGGTCTGCAACGCAGCCAAAGAATCAAGCAGACCCCGTTGGTTGTTGTACACGGGGATGAGCAGAGCGATGCTGGCCATGATGATCAAGGTAAACCGTAGCGAGCTCGTCGGCTTGACCGTTGACTCCGATGGCAGCGAATTCCCAGCCGAGCGACCCTCGGGAGTGTATCCGGTCTCCGTTGGCTGATTGCCGCCGACACAGAGTATCAACCCCTGTCGCGGGCCAGTCTGGTCGAAGAATCAACCAGCGGCCTTCGTTGTGAGGGTCATTGACTTGACACCGCGGCTTTCGCTCGGCTCGATCGGTACCATTGGATCGTGCGACGCAGGCCTTCGTCGAAATCGACGTTGGCGTGCCAGTCGAGCAGTTCGGCTGCCCGCCGGCTGTCGAGGCATCGCCGGGGCTGGCCGTCGGGCTTGCCGGCGTCCCATCGCAGTTCGCCGTCAAAGCCGGTGAGCCGGGCGATTCGCGCAGCAAGGTCCTTGATGGTGATCTCTTTGCCCGCCCCGAGATTGATGGGGATCGGTTCGTTCATTCGTTGGGCCGCACGGATGACGCCTTCGGCGGCGTCGTCTACGAAGAGAAACTCACGGCTGGCCGTGCCGGTGCCCCAGCACTTGACGACGTCGTCGCCGCGCTCGACGCCCTCCACGCATTTGCGGATGAGAGCCGGGATCACGTGTGAGGTGTGAAGGTCGAAGTTGTCGCCGGGGCCGTAGAGGTTGACCGGCAGGAGGTAGGCGCTGTGAAGCCCGTACTGGCGGTGATACCCGTCAAGCATGACGAGAGCGGCTTTCTTAGCGACGCCATACGGCGCGTTCGTCTCTTCGGGGTAACCGTTCCAAAGGTCGTCTTCCCGGAAGGGGACGGGGGTGTGCTTGGGGTAGGCGCACACCGTGCCCACCTGCACGAACTTTGCGATCCTGTTGATTCGAGCGTGTTCGATGAGGTGAAGGGCCATCGACATGTTGGCGTAGAAGAAGCGGCCGGGATTGTCCATGTTGGCGCCAATGCCGCCGACTTCAGCGGCAAGGTGAAGTACGACGTCGGGCCGGGTGTCGGCGTAGAGGCGCTTCACGCCGTCCTCGCAGGTCAGATCGTACTCATCGCGGCGTGGCACCTGGATGTCGCGGCAGCCCCGCTCTTGGAGCTTGCGGCAAACAGCGCGGCCGAGGAAGCCGGCTCCGCCGGTGACGACGATCCGAGTGGCCGTGAGATCAGTCAACATGAGGTCGATGCCTCCGCAGCGGTGATGGCACCCGCAGGGCGTGACGGCCTGGCAGTCTAGCAGCTTCCTCCACACTCCCGTGCCGTTCCAGGCGGGCAGCGGCCAAAGTGGTACGATCTGGCTCTGTACCGCCGATGGATCGCGGAGGATGTTATGGCCGAACGCAACGTACGCGCCTTGATTACGGGAATCACGGGCCAGGACGGCAGCTATCTGGCAGAGCTGCTCCTGGAAAAAGGATACGAGGTTCACGGAATCATCCGCCGATCAGCGAGCTTCAACACAGATCGGATCGACCACATCTACCGAGATCCGCACGTCGGGGGCACAAGGCTCTTCCTGCATTACGGTGACCTGTCGGATGCCAGTTCGCTGGCCGCGACACTGCGCAAGGTCAGGCCCCGGGAGGTCTACCACCTTGGGGCGCAAAGTCACGTTCGCGTCAGCTTCGACCAGCCGATCTACACCGTTGACATCGACGCGATTGGAACAATCAGGTTGCTGGAGGCGGTGCGGGAGTACCAGCAGCACACTGGCGAGCAGATCCGGTATTACCAGGCCAGCTCCTCGGAGATGTTCGGCAAAGTGCAACAGATGCCGCAGACGGAGCTGACACCGTTCTATCCCCGGTCACCCTATGCCTGCGCCAAGGTCTTTGCCCACTATGCCACAATCAACTACCGGGAGGCGTATGACCTGCACGCCAGCTGCGGGATTCTCTTCAACCACGAGTCGCCGCGGCGGGGTGAGACGTTCGTCACCCGCAAGATCACGCGGGCGGTGGGTCGGATCAAGCTTGGTCTCCAAGAGAAGCTGTATTTGGGTAACCTCGAAGCAAAGCGCGATTGGGGGTATGCGCCGGATTACGTCGAGGCGATGTGGATGATGCTTCGACAAGACGAGCCGGACGACTATATCATCGCCTCCGGCAGGATGATCTCCGTGGGCGAGTTCTGTGAGATGGCGTTTGGCCACATGGATCTCGACTCCAAGGACTTCATCGAGATCGATCCGCGATACTACCGGCCGACCGAGGTAGACCAGCTCGTCGGTGACGCGTCCAAGGCGAAACGCAAGCTGGGATGGAAGCCCAAGACCACGGTACAGGAAATGGTGAGGATGATGGTCGAGCACGACTTAGAGCTTGCCAGTATGGAAAAGACACTTCGAGATGCCGGGCATGAGATTCCGGCCATCGTCGGACACGATCAGTAAGGCCGTGCGCCTCGCTGGCGGATACTTGTATCGAACTATCTCGCTGCCGCAGATCGCGCGCCCGGTCGCCTGCACTCAACAGGTGCGGCTGCGGCCCACCGCGCTGAGCGGGTACTGGTTGACAGGCCTAAACGGCCCGGATATCGTCGTTTGCTGAGATGATTTCCTCGGTCGGCGTGGTGGTTCGTGGAGCTGTGGCTCGGCCGGGTCGGCCAACTTTATTTCGTGGCAACGCGGCCCGTAGCGAGGTGCTCGCCAGTGTTGCCGTTGACCTCGGGATGCCGGTGTCGGAGCAGCACCTTTCCCCGAACCGCCTTAGGCTCGCATGAAGCTAGAGACGCCCTTGGATGCGCGTGTCGAGCAGACAACCTTCCAGGTCGGCGACGCGCGCGCCTCCGAAGCGGACCGCGACGCGCTTCGCTCGATGCCCGGAGCATCGATCAATCGGCCGCCTAAGGGTTGGCCGGAGTTGCAACTACGGCAGATCTGGGCGCACCGGGAGCTGATCTGGTTCCTCGGGATGCGCGATGTGCTTGTGCGCTACAAGCAGATGTTCCTGGGCGGTCTGTGGGCGGTGATGCAGCCGTTGGCCCAGATGGCGCTGTACGCGCTGGTGTTCGGGTACATCGCGAAGTTGAAGGCGGAGAACGACCTGCCGTACGGCGTCTTCATCTTCGCGGCCCTGGTTCCCTGGCAGTACTTCGCCAACTCGATGACCGGCGTGAGCATGAGCCTGGTCGGCAATCCGGGTCTGCTTCAGAAGATTGCGTTCCCGCGACTGGTCCTGCCGTTCTCATCACTCATCTCGCCGATCGTCGATCTGACGCTGGCGACGGCTATCGTTGTCGTCATGGTCCTGTTCTACGGCCCTACTCCGTCGTGGCGGATCCTTCTGATCCCGGCCTTCTACCCGCTGGCGACGTTGACGGCGTTCGCCATCGGCCTCTGGTTGGCGGCGATCAACGTGCGATACCGAGACGTGCAGCATCTGATCCCGTTCGCGATGCTATTCTGGTTCTTCATGACGCCCGTGGTCTATTCCAAGCAGTTGGTGCCGCATGGTGTGCTGAGTATTCTGCTCGAGCTGAACCCCATGCAGTTGGTGACGACCGGCGTTCGCTGGGCGGCGCTGGGGACGGATCCGCCCCGATTGATGAGCTTCCTTTCGATCCCCGGAGTGCTCCTGATTCTGGTGTCCGGGCTCTACTTTTTCCGACGCAGCGAAAGCAGCTTTGCGGACGTGGTCTAACTCATGGGTGACGTGGTTATCCGAGCACAGCGGCTGGGGAAGCTGTATCGCATTGGTCTGCGGGAACGCCAGGCCCATCAGACGCTTCGCACGGTTCTGAGCGACCTGCCCCGCACGGCGTGGCGATGGATGCGACGGTGGTCCGGGCAGCCGGCCGGCACGCGGAAACGGCCCGACAACCTGCTCTGGGCCCTGTCGGATGTCTCGTTTGAAGTCGAGCGCGGGCAGATCCTGGGCGTCGTCGGGCCCAACGGATCCGGAAAGAGTACGCTGCTGAAGCTCATGGCGGGTATCACCGCCCCCACAGAGGGATG
>JAPUKX010000079.1 GCA_027295435.1 Planctomycetota bacterium
GCTTTCCTCGTTACCTTGCTGTGCACGCCGCTTGTCCGTTGGCTGGCGCTGGCCGGGAATGTGACTGACCAGCCGGACGGTGCCCGCAAGGCTCACCGCTACCCGGTGGCCTATCTCGGCGGCGTCGCGGTGTTCCTCGGCCTTCTGGTCGCGGTGGCTGTGAGCTATGTGTACATGGACGGCCTGGCCGCCACCTACGCACCGGTGCCGATGGCCATCGTCCTGGGAATGGCCGCCATCATGTTCACCGGCCTGGCAGATGATGTGTGGGGGTTGGGTCCGCGTCTGAAGATCGCCGGTCAACTCGTCGCGGCCGCCGCCTTGGCCTATCACCACATTGGGGTCAGAGTAGCCGCCGGCCTCCTCAAGCCGGTCGCCGGTTGGCTCGACCCGTTGTTGGGTAGCGAGAATCTCGTCTTCGACATTCCTCTGCTCGGCGGTGGAGTCCTGACGCTCGACTTGATCTATTGGACGGGTACCGCGCTCATCGCCATCTTTGTGCTGGGCGGTTGCAACTCGGCCAACCTACTCGACGGCCTGGACGGCCTGCTGTCCGGCACCGTTGCCATCGTGGCCCTCGGTTTGTTAGCCATCAGTGTGCTCATGACCCTGCAAGGGCTACCGGAGGACGCGAACCCCGACGAGGCACTTGGCGGTGCGCGGGTTGTCCTGTGCCTCGCCCTGCTCGGCGCGGTCCTCGGATTCCTGCCGCACAACTTCAATCCCGCCAGCATCTTCCTGGGCGACTGCGGCAGCCTGCTGCTGGGCTATGTCTGCGTCGTAATCATCCTGATGCTCGGCGAGTATGGACATACCCACCTCGTCTTCGCAGGACTCGTGGTCTTTTCCGTTCCAATCATGGATACGACTCTCACGATCATCCGCAGGTGGCTGGCCGGGACGCCGATCTCCGCCGCAGACGATCAACATCTACACCACCAGCTCAAACGGGCGCTGGGAGGTGTCAAGCGAGCTGTCTCTGCTGTGTATGGCCTCAGTGTCGCGTTTGCCATCGTCGGCGTAACGCTGGCTGCGCTCGTCATGCGAACGCAACTTCGAGTGCGCGTCGTCTACGCGGTTGCGCTAGTGCTCTTCGGCTCCATCCTGGTGATTGCCGTCAAAGTAGCCAGCCGCCGGCGCCATCTTGCCTCAGGGCATGAGCAATGAGCGGTCCAGGCCGTGCCGACTGACCAACCCGCACAAGCCGAACAATCGGCCAGCGCGAATCCGGTCAAGCCGAGCATTCTCCGCCGGTGATGCTCCTGGGAGATTACTCAGGTGCCTCGACATTACAGCCACGGGCGAATGACCTGCGGCTGCTCATCTTGAGAGCCATGCGTCAAACGGGTAGGGGCCGGTTCGACTACCAATGACTTGCCAACGCCTTTGGAGTTGTCACAATCACCGAGATGTCGCGATCCGGTAAGACAAGCGTTCTGCTCATTTGTGCCGGAAATATATGTCGGAGCCCGCTGGCTGAGGGGGTGTTCTTGCACAAGGCGAACCTCCGCAGCGTCGCCGAACGCTTCGCGGTTGACTCTGCGGGCACCGGTGACTGGCACGCCGGCGAGCCGCCCGACCCCAGGACCAGCGCGATTGCCGCCGAACACGGCATCATCCTCTCCGGGCGGGCCCGGCAGTTGACCCCCAACGATCTGCGCCGGTTCGATCACCTCATCTGCATGGATGAGGCCAATCGACGGGCACTTGCTCGCATGGGTGCGCCCCAAGCCAAGGTGCGGCTCCTGTTGGAAATCGATCAGTCCGCTGCGGTGCGCGAAGTCCCCGACCCGTATTACAGCGGACCAGAAGGCTTCCAGATCATCTACAAACTGATCGATTCCGCCTGCGACGTCCTGCTTGACGAGTTGCTTGCGGTGGCCCCATGAACGATCGCCAGGCGATCGAGCACGCGCTGAGCAAAGCAGGCATTCACAGTCGTATCGTCGCCAGCCGTGACCTCTCCGGCGGGTGCATTCATCGGGTGGTCGAACTCACGCTTGCCGACGGCACATTGCTCGTCGCCAAGGCTAACTCTGGCGACCACGTCGTGATGTTCCAAGCGGAAGCAGCCGCCCTGCGGGCACTTGCCGCGACGAACACCATCCTGGTTCCCCAGCCGCTTGCCGTCGTCCAGCACAACGCCACCGCCGTTCTGCTGATGACCGCAATCGAACATGCTCCGGCCACCGATACAGCCTGGCGACGCTTCGGCGAAGAACTTGCGGCGCTTCATTCCCGTGACACGCGATCGCCGCAAGGGCGCTATGGATTCCAAAGCGATAATCACCTCGGGGCTACGCCCCAGCCCAATGGATGGTGCGACGATTGGGTGCAGTTCAACGCCGAGCACCGCCTCGGCCATCAGTTGACCCTGGCCGAGGATCGTCGCCTGCTACGTGGCGATGAAGCCGCCCGCATCCAGCGCGTGATCGACCGACTGGAGGGGCTCATTCCTCGCCGACCACGACCGGCTCTGCTGCACGGTGATCTCTGGTCGGGTAACGCCCTGGCGACCGTCGATAAGAATCGAACCGAGCGCATCGCGGCGATCGACCCGGCGTGTTCCATCGGCGACGGCTGGGCCGACATCGCCATGATGCGGCTCTTTGGCGGCTTTCCCCGAACGTGTTTCGAAGCCTACGCCGCCAACATCGATGATCACGATCAGATCGAGAGACGGATCGCTGTTTACCAGCTCTACCACGTGCTGAACCACGTCAACCTCTTCGGCCGAGGCTACCTCGCCCAGGCCATGGCCCTGGTAGACCGGCTGGTGTAATGCCTGGTCATCAGACCGCGGATACCATCCGCGGCTTTATGGGGTGATGAAGGGATAGGGTCGCGGAGGAAGTCCACGGCGGACATTGTGGGCCTCGATGTATTGCATTGTGTTCGCCCATCGCGGTTGATCGAAGATAAACGCCCGCCACTTACTTCTTGCCCACACAGGACCGGCATGTGCGGTGCATTCATGAATCGCCCTTGTCATGCGTTGGGTCATCCATTTGATCGTTCCATCGAGGTCGCGGGAGTTATAGGTCATAAGCAAATGTAGGTGCGTGTGCTCGATTGACACTGCGGCGATCGACCATGGCGATGCCTGCTGACATGCATCGAGCACCGTGACGACCACCGCGATCATCTCGCAGCCCAGTCGAACCGGTGGACGTATCATGCGTTCAGTGGCCATACGTTTGCGTACCGGATCGCCGG
>JAPUKX010000008.1 GCA_027295435.1 Planctomycetota bacterium
GTCAAAAATACCGGAATTGTCGGGGGAACAGTGACAACTCGTACCGGTCTATCCCGATAGTACCCTACGGTCACAGGCAGGCCGCCTTCAACGGAGGCGCCTCGCCCGCGACCATTCTTCCGCCACCACCAGCGGCCAACGGAGACGGGACCAAATCATGGGGCGCTACGCTGTCATCTCCGACGTTCACGGGAACCTCTACGCGTTGGAGGCGGTGCTGGCCCAGATCGGCCCCATGCAGGTCGAGCAGATCATCTGCCTGGGGGACATCGTCGGGTACGGACCGCACCCCGACCGGTGTCTCGACCTGGTGATCAAGTGTTGCGAGACGACGGTCCGCGGTAACCACGATGACGCGGTGATCAACCCCCAGCTCGAAGAGGAATTCAACGGGCCGGCAAAGGAGGCGATCGCCTGGTCTCGCGGGGTGCTGGGGCCGCTGCACCTGGACGCCCTGTGCCGGCTGCGGGAGATTGAACATCCCCATGAGTCGGTGATGTGCGTCCACGATTGCCCCGTCGCAGCCGCGACCGATTATGTCTACGATACGCACATTGCCGCGATCGCCTTCGGCGGGGTCAACACGCCCATCTGCCTGCTCGGGCACACGCATGTTCCCATGGTCTTTGAGGCCCCCCCGGCCGATGATTCCAAGGGGGAGCTCACCGCACGCGACGTGGTTGCACATGTGACGCCGGACGGTGAACCGATTGCGCTTGCTCAGGATCGGCGGTACATCTGCAACCCCGGCTCCGTCGGCCAACCGCGCGATGCTGACCCGCGCGCGAGCTTCGCGGTGCTCGATCTTGACCAGCACACGTTCACGGTGCATCGCACCAACTACGACATCGACGCGGCGCGGCTGGCCACGCAGCAGGCCGGCCTGCCCACGGTCCTCGCCGACCGCCTCGCGATCGGCGCGTGACCCCGTTTCCGTCCCCTCCTCCGTGTAAAGCCGCGACCGGTGGTCGCGGTCCTTCACCCTTCGCGCGGTGATTTCGTGATCTCACCGTGTAGACAAACCGGCGATGCCATCGCCGGCTTATCACAGACCGCTGCAGAGCTTTCCGAGCCGCGGCGTGTCGCCGCGCGCTCGTTGCGTGTTTTCGCGCCGGTTGCGGATGCACATGACCTGCGGGCGTTCACCGCCGGCACGGCCCGGCTCGCTGATGGGTCATGGCTTGTGCGCTACACCTTGATCCGCTTCCAGCCGCCGTGGAAGAAGCGGGCTGAGAACAACGCCGCACGCACGGCGAACTCGCCACACAGACCAATCCATACGCCCTTGAGGCCGTATCCCAGCGTCACACCGAAGAGGTACGCGGCGGGCAGACGTACACCGTAGCTGGAAATTGTCGTGATGATGAACGTCCAGGTGGTGTCGCCCACGCCGCGCAGCCCCTGGCGCAACACCATGGTGATCGCGAAGAAGACCTGCATCACGCCGCAGATCAGAAGCAGGGTGGGCGCATTCTCAAGGTGAATCTCCTGCGTACTGACGACGCGCGTCAGCCACGCCCCACCGAAGATAAACAGCACCCCCACCAGCCCCATGACGAGCATGGCCAGGCCGGTGCAGGCCAGGATCGCGCGCTGGGCCATCTGCGGGTTCTTCGCGCCGAGGTACTGTCCGGCGAGGGCCCCGGCGGCGGTGCCGATGGCAAACCCGGGCATGAAGCTGAACGCCTCCCATTGGATGGCGATGATGTGGGCGCCCTGAAGGCCTTCGCCGTTGGCCGCAGTCGCCGCAATCCGGCCGATGAACATCAGCACGAAGATGTTCACCGCCCACATTGAGATCCCTTCACAGAAGTTCGGGACGCCGATGCGGACGATGCGCTTGATCACCGGTGGATCCAACGCCAGCTCTGCGGCGTCGAGTCGCATGTCCTTGACACCAACCAGCAGAACCCAGAGCGTCAATACCGCGCCCAGGCCGTAGCTGACCGCTGTCCCTACGGCGATCCCGATGACGTGCAGATCGAAGCCGAACGGGTTCTCAAAGAGAAACTCGCCGAATCGGATGTTGGCACCGGAGAGCGCCCAGGAAAGAAGGATATTGAGCACGTTGACCGCAATGGCGATGGCGGAAGGCTTGGTGGTTTCGCCCGCCCCGTGCAGGCACATCGCGCCGACCATCATGATGCCCGTCAGCGGCATGGCATACGCGAGTATCCGGATATACTGCGTGCAAAACCGCGCGGCATCGGGCGACAGTTTGCACAGCGCCCCCAGCGGCGGACCCGCCAACCAGAGGGCTACCCCAACCAGGGCGCCCCAAAACACAGAGAGCATCATCGCCTGTCCCAGCGCCCGTCGGCTTTGGCGCAACTCGCCCGCCCCGATAGCCCGGGCGATCAACGCCTGGCCACCGATCCCCAGACCCGTCATGGCGATCCCGATGAACCACCCGACATAGGCGCCGATGCCGAGCCCATCCAGAGCAGCCACGACGATCTGGTCGGGCAGACCTCCCGCCATGATCTTGTCGGCCAGCCCCACGCATGCGGCCATCGTTTGTTGGAGCAGCACCGGCAGCGCGAGAATCCAGATCGCCGCCCACATTGACTTGCCCGCGAGCTTCCCGGAGCGGATCTCTCCCTCGCTGCTGATAAGCGCTTCAGTTTCACCGACGGCGATCGCCCCCACCGGTGGATCGTCCGGCTCGACCGCGGACGAGGTCTCAACATGAGATTCAACGTCGGTGTTGGGCGGGCGCGCACTCAAACGTGGGCGATTGTAGCAACAGGCTCACCGCCCACCGCGCGAAGCGCCTCCAATCAGATATCAACCAGTACCTTGAGCATCCCCGGTCGGCTTGCCGCCTGCAGAATGGCCGGCCCGTCGTTGAGGCTCATGCGTTTGCCGATGAGGCTCACCACGTCGATCTCACCGCGAGCGAGCATCGACACGGCCTCCCCGATCGGCCCGGACCTTGAGCCGAGCAGGGAAAGCTCCTTCATCACGACCGTCGTGAGGTCGGTCTGGGCCGCCGGACTCGGCTGGCAAGCAAACATGGTCTTGAGCACAATCGTGCCACGGGGCCGCACCAGTTGCATCGCCAGCTCCAGCCCGGTCGATGAGCCGGTGCAATCCACCACGATATCCTGGTCCGCGCGCCGGCCGATGTCGTCCACGTGGCGGTGCTTAATCTGCCACTTCTCACAAAGCGCCAGGTTCTCGGAGTACCGGCCGATCAATCGAACGGAGGCATTGAGCCTGGCCATCACCTGGACCATGAGCAACCCCAATGCTCCGTCGCCGAGCACGGTGATGTACGGCTTGCCCTCGATAGTGAGCTGCCGAGCCGCCTGGATTGCCGAAGCCAGGGACTCGACGAACACCGCCTGATCATTATCAATCGAATCGGGCACCACCACCAAGTTGTTCACGGGCAGCACGAACCAATCAGCCAGGCATCCATCACGCCCCTGCATGCCGAGCACCGTTCGTTGCCGGCAGTGACTCTTCAAGCCCGCCTGACACATGTCACAACGACCACACACGGCCTCCACCGAGCCGACGATGCGTCTGCCGACGAGATCGGCCCCGATCTCGCCGTTGATCACCTCCACGACACCTGCGAACTCGTGACCCAGCGTGCCCGAGAACTCCAACAATCCCCTGCACAGCTCGATGTCAATGGCGCTGACGGCGGCCTTGATGGTGCGAACAAGAGCCTCGCCGGGCTGCGGCTGGGGCTGCGGATGATTGGTGACAAGAGCCGGGGCACCGCCGTCAAAGCGCAACGCCCGCATGAACCCCGATGCAGTCGGGGCGGTCGGCTCTCGCTGCCGCGACGTGTCAGCCGCCTGTTTCATCTGCTGGGGCTTCCTCGCTGTCCGGATAGGTCTTGCGTTGCGAGGCAGGCCGCAGACCGGCCGGCGGACCCGGTTGCTCAAAGGTCGTGCTTGACCAGAAGGCCAGCTTCTCCAGCCACGTCTGCCGACGCTGGTAGGTTGGATACAGGTACTCCTGTTGGCGAGCGAACGGCTGCTCGACGGCGTTGTACCACCGCAGCCACGCTCGCGGATCGAGCCAAAACTTCTCCCCGGTCAGCGTCACCAGCGATTGCTGAGCGGCCAGATTGACCGACAGCTCTACCGCATCCAGCGCCCCAACGAGGCCCTGAAAGACACGATCCTGAGGATATTGTCCAAGCGCCACAGCGGCGGCGACGCGGATGTCCGGCTGCTCGCCCTCGTCGCCCAGCGTTTGCAGCAGAGGCGAGACGACAGCCGGGTTGTGTATGCGCTGAAGGGCTTTGGCCGCCTCCCATCGAACCTGAAGCTCCTGCTCATCGCCAAGGCCAGCAGCAATACGCGGGGCGTCCTCGGGCCCACCATAACGGCCCAGCGCACCTATCGATGCCGCCTTGACCAGCGGATCGCGCTCGTTTTCGACCCGGTCGCGATACATGGCTAGATATGCGTCCGCACCACCGAACGGAGAATTTACGATCAACACCGTGCCACGGCGCCGATTGTCTGGGTCGTGCGGATCCACCATCAACCTGACCGCCTTGTCTGGGTTCACCGGGATGATCGACTCGCCCAGCGCGCTGAGATCCTGCCCCATCGAACTACAGCCGATGACCGCGCCCGCGGCCAACGCGCCCAAGCCACCCCATCCGCACCGCTTGGTAACGCTATGCAATGTCCGCATGTCACTCATAGATGGCGCCTACCCACATTGGAGCCCGTAGTGTAGAGGATCGGCATACCTACCGCGAACGCGCCAGCCGATGGGGATGTGACCCGCGTCAGCGTCGGCATGCCCTTCATCTCATCAACTCGGCGAAGGAGCATCAATGCCCCCCTGCCAGGACTCTGTCGGTCCTGTACCGTATCCGACAACACCGTAGCGGGGTTGTATATTGGAACCGGGAATTGACCGGATGCCCAGTCCCAGAATTACAACGTATGTGCTCGGTGAGTTTCAGACCAACTGCTTTGTGGTCACCACACCCGACCAGACTGAGTGCTGGCTCGTCGATTGCGGCTTCGAACCCGCGGCAATGCTCGATGACGTTATGCGGCGCGGATTGAAACCGGTGGCTCTGCTGCTGACCCATACCCACCCGGACCACATCGCGGGCGTCGATGTGGCGCTGACTCGCTTTGGGCGGATACCAGTCTACGTGCACAATGCTGAAGCGGGCCATTGTAGCAATCCGGCGCTCAACCTCTCCGCGATGATGGGTATGCCGATCACCGTTACGGAACCCGACCATTACCTGGCAGATGGCGAAACTCTGGATCTCAACGGCACGACCTGGCGAGTCGTACATGCCCCCGGCCACAGCCCAGGCGGGGTGCTCTACGTCCACGACGAGTCAAGGCAAGCGATCGTCGGGGACACGCTGTTTGCCGGCTCGATGGGGCGGATCGACTTTCCCGGTTCAGATCCCGACGCCTTCCGCCACACCATCCACAACGTGCTCATGAGCCTGCCGGACGAGATGACCATTTATCCCGGTCACGGGCCAAGCACCACCATCGGTCAGGAGAGACGAACCAATCCGTTCGTCATCAACGGGTTCTGATTGGACTTGCCCAAGGCCGGCCCCCGGCCACTTGGATTCCTACTCGACTTATCCAGACCGCATATCCGCTCCACTTTCGAAGCTGTTCACCGCCGGCGTCCTCAATCGCAACCACGTTCAGCCGATACCCTCATGTCCGAGGAGAGGGGATCAGCAATGCAATGTCCACAATGCTCGTCAACGATGCAAGGGATTGAGTACGAGGGCGTACCGATCCAGACCTGCGAATCGTGCGGTGGGGAGTTCATCGGCGGCGCCGAACTCGCGCACGTGGTCCGCACCCGCCAGGAGCAATTCGACGTCGAGCTCAAGGACATGCTGGCCCAGCGCAAGCCGATCTTCGGCGTGCCACAGCCCCAGACGAAGCGATTACATTGCTGTCCCGGATGTGGAGAGCCGATGAACGTGCTCAACTACGGCGCCGATAGCGGAATCTACGTCGATCGATGTGAGGGCTGTGATAGCCTCTGGCTCGATCACCAAGAGCTTGAGAAGATCCAGGCGCTCATGGAACGCAGGACCGATGAGGCGCCGCAACAACTACAGGCCATCGCTGACAAGCTTGAGCTTGCTCGGCGGGAGGCCGCCCAGAGCACCGCAGACGCTTTCGCCGGTTCACGATTCGCCTTCGTCAATGCGCTGATCAACCGCCTGCTCGACGCTGCCTAGGCGAATTCCCCACCATTGGCGCCGGCCGTTGCGACTCGCCGCTCAGTCGTAGGCCTCGAAACGCATCGAGTTGATCCAATGATTCACCCGGCGTTCAAGCACGGTCAGGGGAATGGCCCCGGCGCCAAGGATGAAGTCATGAAAGGCGCGAACGTCGAACTTCTCACCCAGAGCTTGCTCGGCTTGCTCCCGAAGCGCTCGGATCTTCAGCTCGCCGATCTTGTAGGCGCACGCCTGCCCAGGCCAACTGATGTAACGATCGATCTCAGTCTCGATATTCAACTTAGACAGCGCGGTGTTCTCCAGCATGAACTGGATCGCCTGATCGCGTGACCACCCGAAGGCGTGCATACCGGGATCGACGACCAGCCGACACGCCCGCCACATCTCATAGAGCAATCGGCCGAAGTTGTCGTAGGGATCTTCGTACAGCCCCATCTCCAGTCCCAGCCGCTCAGCGTATAAGGCCCAGCCCTCGCCGAAGGCCGTGATGTACGCATCCTTTCTGAACTCCGGCAGGCCCTGGAGTTCCTGGGCCAGGGCGATCTGGAGATGATGGCCGGGCACCGCTTCGTGCAACGCCAGCGGAATCATCTCGTATTTCGGCCGCTGATCGAGGCCATGGGTGTTGGCGTAGAACCACCCCGGCTCGGCATTGCGGATATCCCCGCGGCGGTAGTACGCGGTGGTCTGGTCGGGAGCCATAAACGCCGGCACCGCCCGGACGCCGTAAGGCAGCCGCGGCAGCGTCTTGAATAATTTAGGAAGACCGGCATCAACCTGCTTGCAGATGTCACGATAGCCGGCGAGCAGATCTTCCGCCGTCGTGTGGTAGAAGCGGGAATCGGTTCTGAGGTATCCAATGAACTCCTTGAACAGCTCATCTGCCTCAACGTCACTCAGCGCAGGGAACTTCGTCAGAAAGTCGCTCTCGCGGATGACCTTCATCATCTCGCCACGGATGCGCGCTACCTCGCCCAAGCCCAACTCGTGAATCTCCCGCGGTGTCATGTCCGTGGTGGTCATCACGCGCAGCTGATAGGCGTAAAACGCGTCCCCATCAGGCAGATCGATTGCGGCGATCGTCCGGCGACAAGCCGGCACGTATTCCTCGGCTACAAACTGGCCCAGCTGGCGCATCGCTGTCAGCACAGCAGGGAACGCCTGTTCGTTGAAGCGACGTCGCAGCTCCTGCTGCTGTTGCTCGGTAATGAACCGGGGCATCCGATCAAACGGGGCCGCCAAATCGACAAGGCCGCGGACGACAATCGTCTTGATCTGCTGAGGCACGGCGAGCATGGTGACCTGCGGAGGGGTGCGGCCTTCTTCGAGGCCCACACGAAGCAGCTTGATTGTGCTGCTCGCTATCTGCGGCACTTGTTCGAGGCGCTTCAGGTAGTTCGCGTAATCCTCATAGCTGTTGAAGCGAACCCGCTCAGCCATCTGGGGAATTCGCTGATGCGGACCGAACCGCCCCCCGATCGGGGCGAGAAACATCCGGAAGCGAAAACCTTCGATCGCGTTGGTCAGTTGAAGTTCGAACAATTCATAGTTGAGCTGATCCTCACCGTTCAGCCGGCGGGCGTCGATCGCGTGCAGGCGATCCAGGACGGCCTTGGTTTGAACATGGCGGCGTTCGATCGCTTCGAGGCTGTGGTCGGTGATCCGATCGGCGCGAGAGTAGTCGCCCCGGGCCATGGCCCTTTCCGGGAACTGCTGCATCTGCCAGTCGAACCGCTCCTGAAACAATCTGTGCAACTGCTCGGCTTCCTCCTGGGCCGAGGCCGGACAGACCGCCACGAGACTGATGAGCAACGAGACGAGGGTGCTTGGTATACGCATGCCGTTAGGATATCGCGCATCCGCCGCAAGTGGTGTCAAGGGGGGGGCAACGCAATGACCGTGCCGCGGCCCGCATCGTCACGGAGCGGCTCCCACGGAGGTGCATGAGCAGGCTCACAGCGAGCCGGGCCGTGCCGGCCCGGTGAACCCCCGCATACCCCACGCTTCCGCCCCCCACGAACACAAAGAGAAAGCCCAGGGAATCCTTTCCCTGGGCTTTACCGCATCACTCATCACTCATCGCTCATCACTCATCGCTGGTCACTCTTGACTTTGGATTTCCGTTCTACTGGCATGTGCCGCAGGGGTTGCCACCAGCGACGGAGCACCACTCGGCCAAGAGCTTCGCCAGGTCGAACGCATCGATGCAACCATCGGGGGCGTTGCCCGCACCGGAGATGTCCGCGACGGCAAGATTCGCCGGCGTGCAGTTCTCGCACGGCGGGCTCGGCGGGTTCGGGTCGTTGACGGCGGAACACCACGCCCCGAGCATGGCCCCGAGGTCAAACGCGTCAACGCATCCATCGGGCACATCGCGCGGCCCGGTGATATCGGCTGGGAAGGCGGGAGCGCCAGCAGCATCAAAGATGTAAGCTGAACCCGATGAGCTGCCATTATCATCATCGCCTCGTGCGCCAACGATGATGCTATCGTCGTCTAGAACGACGGCGGCGCCGAAGACGTCATTGTTGCCACCGTCAGATTGCAGCAGTTTGGCGTGCTCCAACCAGATTCCATTGTCATCGCGTTTGAAGATGTGTGCGGCACCACTGGGAGCATCATGGCTGGCTCCGACAACAAGCGTGTCGCCCTGGATAGCTACAGAAGCGCCGAAGTTGTCACTTGAAGAATTACCGTCGGGATCCAGTACCTGCTGCATCAACCAGTCGCCCTGCTCATTGCGGTTAA
>JAPUKX010000080.1 GCA_027295435.1 Planctomycetota bacterium
CGACTGACGGCGCCGATGGATTCCGCTGCCTTTCGAATTGTTTGAGTATTCAAATCGAGCTGCTGCTGAACCTGTTCAAGCCCCTTGGCGTCGTGTGCCGACGTGTCGCTGAGGCGCCCCAGCGCGGCGTTGATGGCCTCCTCGCGGGCCCTGGCCTGATCAACCTGATCGCGGGAAAGTTCTAGCATCTGCGAGCATTTACCGCTGACTTCCGCCATGGCATCCATCGCCTGGGGCAACTTCTCCATCGGTTGCAAGAGGCGCTGGGTCTGGTCGGTCTGGGCCCCCAGACGATCGTCAATCTTGCCCAATAAGCTGGCGACATCGCTCTCGCCCCGCTTCGCCGCGGTCGATCCTCGCCCAGGGCCATTGGGCTCGGCGGACGCGGAGCGGTTGGCGAACGAATGCTCTGCCGCCTGGGCTCTCTCGGGCAACCTCTCGGCCTGCGTGCCTTGCAAATCAACCTCCACAGGCGTCTTCTTGCGCGTAACCAGATTGCGAATGCCCGACAGCAATGTCATTTCGCGCCCCCTTTCCCTCAAATAGGACGACTTGGTTGCTCAGGTCCACTGTACAATCGGGCTGATGCGATGGTCAACCCCCAAGGCATGGGACGGTTGTCCGGCTGCCGCCGCATGCGGCGTCTTCGGCACCCGCCCGGAACACCCTGAACGGACTCTACCCTTGGCGCACCACCTGGGTTTCGTGTTCCATCCCTGTCCCTGGGGACCCATTGAGCCACGTCTATCGAAGCCGTCGGCCCTCAATATGGGGCAAACAAAATGAAAACGTCTCGTTTCCTTCCGTCCGCTCTCGCTCTGTGTGTCGTCGCTGTCATCGCGACCGCGACCGCTTCGTTGACTGCCTTGGCCTTTGCTGGCTGGTCGGCAAGCGGCCCAGCCGGGCACCGTGTGCGACTCATCATTGACTACAACGACGGAGTGCAGAAGCACTTCACGGCGATTCATTGGCGCAAAGACATGACCGTCTTCGACGTCATGAATCAGGCGAAGAGTTCACCTCACGGTATCATCTTCGAGTATAAAGGGTCGGGGCAGACGGCGCTGCTGACCAGGATCGACGACCTCGAAAGCGAAGGCGGCGGCGCAGGTCACAAGAACTGGCTGTATTGGGTCAACACGGATTTTGCCGACAAGAGCTTCGGGGTTCAGAAGCTGCAACCGTCCGACGTTGTCCTGTGGAGATTCGATGCCGGGAAGGATCAATGACGAGGCCGCTATGAATAAATGGGCTTTCAGACTAGGCCGGCGGACCCTGCTAGCGGTACTTGTCTTTGCGCTGTTGCTGGTCGTGGGAATCGCGGGGCGTCTCCTGCCGCACCCGCCGAACTTCACCCCGGTTGCCGCCGCAGCCCTTTTCGCAGGCTTCTTCTTTACCCGCCGCGCCGTCGCAGTGCTCGTCCCTGTGGCGATCTTAGCATTCAGTGACCTGCGCTTGGGCACCTACGATCTCGGCATCATGTTGATCGTCTACGGCGCTTTTCTCTTCCCCGTCGCGCTACGGCCGTTGCTGCGGCCAAGGGTGACTGCCCTAAGAGTGGGCGCTTGCGCCGCCTCCGGGTCAGTCTTCTTCTTCCTCAGCACAAACTTCGCGGTCTGGCTGTTCGCGCCCCTCTACGCCCACTCGCCAGCCGGGTTGTTGCAGTGTTACGTCGCCGCGGTGCCATTCTTCAAATACACGATCCTCGGCGACCTGCTCTGGTCGGGCGTGTTCTTCGGGACCTACGCCGTTGTAACCCAAGCGCTGACAGGCGGCGCGACCGGACGCAAGCGGCTCTTGGGCATCAGGTTCGAGTTGGTCGAGCCGGGGCAACCAAAGCCGAACCTCTTCGCAAGGACGTGATCGGCCGCCGATCAGCTATAATCTGATCATGTTTGGTAAGTACTGGTGGGCAATCATACTGGCCATTGTCGCCTGGCAGGTGCTCGGCTCGCTCGCCGAGCGGCTGAATAAGAAGCCGCAGGAACAGCGCCTCAAGGACCTGGCCGAGCAGCGCCGTCGTCAGGCGGCGGGCCGCCGCACGGAGTCCGGCCCAGACGATCTTGTGGCTCGTCGCCGAGCCCAGATTGAAGAGCTTCGGGCCCGCCACGTGGGCAGCCGAGCAGAGCCCCAAATGCAGGTGTCCACCGATCCCTCCACGGCGACGTCAGCCCCACCAGCGGCCCGCATGCCATTCCCAGTGCCATCACGCCCAGCCATACCACGGCCCAGCCAGCGGTCTGCCCCCCAACAGCTCCAGGCCCGAACCGGACCCGCCGTGCTGCCCAGCCCTGCTCGTGGGCCGGTCGGCATCGCACCCGTCCCGCGTCATCCAGCCGCCCAGCCGACCGCCCAGCCGCCGCAGCGACCCCAGGCGACGATGCCCGCTCCGGCTGCACCACCGCTGGCGATGAGCGGCGCAGAGCTGCAGACGCTCCTGCAGCTTGCTCGGTCGGCTCAGGAACAGAGACCACAACCACCCGCCTCGCCACAGCACCTCGGGCACCCCCTTTTCGGCGCAGACGATATCCCCCGGGCACAGACCCTGCGGCGGATGATCGTGCTCAAGGAGTTGCTCGATCTGCCGGTGTCCTTGCGTGACCGCGACGTTTGGGACAAACTCTAGAAGAAGCATGGCAGTTCGCAACAGATGGCTGCAAGATCGCGGCGACGTTATACTATTGACCGATGAGCACGCCCGGCCATGAGCCCGTGTCAGCAGCCACCATCGCCGCCTGTTCAGCCCGCCGGCATCGCCTTGGTGAGGTGATGGCTGGTCGCCAACTCGACGCACTCCTGGTCTCCAACGCCAAGGACATCCGGTATCTGACTGGGTTCATCGGCGATGACAGCCTTTTGGTGGTCTCGGGTGATGTCGCGGCGATCATCAGTGACGCCCGGTACGACGAATTCCTCGAACCCTGGCGGCAGAGCCCCCTCGCGGAAGTCGTCATGGGCACCAGGCACCGTCTGGAGCAGTCAGTGCAGCAATATTGTCGCCGCAGCGGCGTGAAGCGCCTGGGCGTTCAGGCGGAACATCTCACCGTCACGAAGCGGGCAACGCTCGGGGAGGTCCTCGGCGAGTCAAGCCTGGTCGATACCGAGGTGCTGATCGGGCGGCTCCGAATGCGCAAGGACGATCTGGAGATCGAGACAATCCAGCGTGCCATCGCGATTCAGCAGGAAGCACTCGACGAGGCGCTTGGCCGGCTCTCCATGGGCATGACCGAACTGGAGCTGACCGCTGTGCTCGAATATGAGATGAAAGCGCGCGGAGCAACCGGTCCGAGCTTCCCAACCATGGTCGCGGCGGGGGCGCGCAGCTCGATCATTCACTACGTCAGCGGCCCCCCAGAGATCCAAGAGGGAACACTGCTCATTGATTGGGGCGCCGTCGTTGACGGTTACTGCTCGGATATGACCAGGACGTTCGGCGTAGGCCGACTGCCGCAGAAGGTTCGCGAAATCTACCTGATCGTGCTGGACGCCCAGCGTGCTGCGATCGACGCCTGCCGGCCGGGCAAGACATGCGCCGAAATCGACGCCGTGGCCCGCAGGCTGATCGACGCGGCGGGATATGGCGAGCAATTCGGACACGGTCTTGGCCACGGCCTGGGCCTGGACATCCACGAAGACCCCTATTTCAACCAGCTTGCCACCGATGTTGTGCTCGAGCCGGGGATGGTGATGACGGTCGAGCCGGGGATTTATGTTCCGGGCGTTGGCGGTGTGCGCATTGAGGACGATGTCCTGATCACTGATGACGGCTGCCGAGTGCTTACGGATTACCCGAAGGATCCAGCGGCGTCGGTGATCGAGCCCGCCGTGGCGAGTGGACCGGCCAGGTAGAGGACCATGCCATGATTGACATTCGCAAGCTCAAGGAGCTGGTGCGTTTGATGGTCGCCAACGACCTCACCGAACTGGATCTTCGTGACAGCGAGGAGCAGGTGACGCTACGGCGGGATGGTCTCAATCAGGCGCCGCACGTGGTTGGGGCAGCGGCGGGCGCCCCGCCGGGGTCGGCGGCGACCGCAGGGCTAAGCACGCCCGCGTCGGCCTCGAAGCCCATGGCTGCACCCGAGGCGGCCGCCGAACAGGGGCTCGCGACGATCGAAAGTCCGATGGTCGGCACGTTCTACGCCGCGTCGAATCCGGACTCCTCACCGTTCGTGGCTGTAGGCTCGTCCGTGGACCCGGACACCGTAGTTTGCATGATAGAGGCGATGAAGATCTTCAACGAGATCAAGGCCGAATGCTCCGGGACCATCGAGAAGGTCCTGGTGAACAATGGTGAATCGATTGAATTCGGCCAGCCGCTTTTCATCGTAAGGCCGAGTTGAGTGATAGTGCAGGGCGAACCGGGCCTTGTTCGGCCCCGGCAACGTCGCAATAGGACCGACGATTCTTGCGTGTCGCCCGGTGCCGGGCTCGGGGAGGATCCTGCTCGCTTGGACCTTGGCGCCTTTGTGACTGATTCGGTTGCCCCATGTTCAGCCGCATTTTAATCGCCAATCGAGCGGAGATTGCACTTCGGATCATTCGCGCTGCGCGTGAGCTGGGCATCGAGACGGTGTGCGTCTATTCCCAGGCCGATGCGGACGGCCCGTGGCTGGAATTCGCTGACCAGACGATCTGCATCGGCCCGCCAGAGGCGAGCGAATCGTATCTGCGGATCGACCGAATCATCTCCGCGGCTGAGATCGCCAACGTTGACGCCATTCATCCCGGTTATGGGTTCCTGGCCGAGAACGCCCATTTCGCCGAGGTTTGCCGCGACTGTCACATCGAGTTCATCGGCCCGAGCCCGGAAGCGATGAGCCTGTTGGGAGACAAGCTGTCATGCCGGCGGATGGCCAAGGCCTCGCGGACACCGATCTTCCCTGGAAGCGACAAGGCGATCGAATCGGAGGATGACGCGGTCAAGCTGGCCTCTGAAATCGGGTACCCGGTGATCGTCAAAGCCGCGTCCGGCGGAGGTGGCCGGGGGATGCGCGTCGCCCATAACGAGATGGCGCTGCGGCCTGGCATCGCGGCGGCATCACAGGAGGCCCAGGCCGCCTTCGGCAACGGCGCCGTCTATGTCGAGAAGTACCTGGAAGACGCCCGGCACGTCGAGATTCAGGTGCTCGGCGACAAGCACGGCAATTCCGTGCACCTGTTCGATCGAGACTGTACGTCCCAGCGCCGCCACCAGAAGTTGATCGAAGAGGCGCCCGCTCCGGGCGTGGACCCCAAGAAGCGCGACACCATCGCCAAAGCCGCAGCGGATCTGATCCGCCGGGCCGAGTATGCCGGCGCGGCCACCGTTGAGTTCCTCATGGATCGCGATCAGAACTTCTTCATGCTCGAAGTGAACACTCGCATCCAGGTGGAACATCCGGTAACGGAAATGGTCACCGGCATAGACATCGTCAAGGAGATGATCCGTATCGCTGCAGGAGAACCCTTGCCGTGGAAGCAGCGGGACATCATGCTGCGAGGGCATTCCATCGAATGTCGAATCAACGCCGAAGATCCCCAGCGCGGCTTCATACCGCAGCCGGGGCTGGTGACCGAGTTCTCACCCCCGGGAGGAATCGGCGTTCGTCTGGATACGCACTGTTGTAGCGGCTATCGCATTCCGCCGGACTACGATTCGATGATCGCCAAGTTGATCGTTCACGGCGCCAGCCGTGACCAGGCGATCGCCAGGATGCGCGGCGCGCTCGGGGAGTTCCGAATCGGGCCGATCAAGACGACGATTCCGTTGCACCGGCGATTAATGGACGAGCGCCAGTTCATCGATGCCGAGTTCGACATTCGCTATATCGAGCGACTGCTCAGAAGCGACGGCTCCGGCGTGACGGAATCAGTCAGCATACCCCGTCCACCTTCCGGGCGGTAACCTGCCGGGGAGCCGGGACGCTACGCGTTCCGGTACCGGCGGGCGTAGCCCGCCGGGTATTCGTCTTCGCCGCGGCCGGCGCTACCTTCTTCTTTTTCTCTCGGTCACGATCAGATTGCATGTGCCGACGGGGACGTCGCCCAGCCGAAAGCCAACGATGGTGACGTTGTCGGTGACCCGAAACACCAACCGCAACTCCTGGTCGCCGGTGGTCGGAAGATGGGGCAGATCGTCCGCTGACGCAATGCCCCGAGTGGGGTCCAGGAAGATTCTGACGCCCTCGGGGTTCACGTGGATAAAGCCAATGGGTGAGTATTGGTGGCCTTGACTGTCGATCAAGACGGGCCGAGCCTTGGCGCCGGCCCGGTCCCGCAGGGGTCCGAAGAGGTCTGCGGAGCTTCCCCGGCTGACGTTGAGCTTGACGATTCTCGTGCCGAGAGGCTCGTTGATGCCCTTGATCCGTAACGCTCGAGAGACGCGGGCTCTGCCCGTCTTGAACAGGGCGTCACCGCTAACCAGGTACTTGTTCGATTCCTTCATTGTGCCCGGAAGCTGGTTGCTGCTGACGGTCACCGGGCGGATGGAGCTGGAAAGGCTGATGTCAGCGTCATCAATCGGGCGCGCCCCGGCGAAATCCGGCAGCGGCCCAACCGTTAGGGAAGTTTCGCCCATGCCGCTGACAACTGCCTCACACTCCTGCCTCATCAGCTCCTGAGCTTGAGGAAGGTCGTAGCGAGTCCCCTTGATCTGAATGAAACGCGGCTCGAGCTCGGCGGGAAATGGAAATACGATCAGCACGTCGGCGGCTTCGCGCCCGGGCACGCTCGTGATGTAATGCGATCGGTCGTCGAAAAGAAAGGTTCCCAATCCCCCGCCCTTGATTTCCTGGGTCCAGCTCACCGGGAACGATACGTAGGGCTTTTCTTTCCCTTGCGGCCATGCGATCAAGCGCAGCTGTGCAGCAGAGATCGTCAACTGCTCGCCAAAGTCCCTGGCGCCCCGACTGAACTTCACCTTAACCGCGCATCGTCCCAGATTGGGGCAGACATACACTGCATCAACTGAGGCCGCAGACGGGAGCAGCGAAACCTGGCCGCGCCCGCCACCATAGGAATCTCGTATGAGCGAAACCGCCTGATCCGACAGATTGGGGTAATAGTGCCGAAGCGGCCGGGCGGTGCTCAGCGAGCCCACGCTCAGCCGGCTGTAGAACTCGTCGGTCCACTTGTGGAACGGCAGCCACATTCTCGATCCGACTTCACCGACCTCGCCGGCCCTCGCGGTGCGGCCCGACCCGACATGTCCAAGGATCTCCCGCTCCGATTGAATGAACCCCATGCCGATGATCAGCATTCCGATTGTGAGCACGCCCGACGCCGCGCCGACCGGGAAGCCGAAGCTGAGATTGGCCCAGTGTGGCAGGTCAACGTTGGCGGGAATGAGCTTGTTGGTGGCCAATCGCAGGAGGAGCAGCACCGCTACGAACAGACCAACCAGGCTAACGCCCCAGGCGTAGTTATCGAATGCGTTGCCGCGCAGCAGCAGGCCGACCGTCAACGGCTCCCAAAAGGCCAGCGCGATCGCACCGGCAACAATCACGCACAGCAAATGAATGATCGCGCTGAACAAGCCTTGATTGGCCCACCAGTACGCGATCATCGCAACCATCGCGATGAGGACAATGTTGAGTGCGTAGATCATGGTGACGGGAACCCTTCGAATTCCATGTGGTGAGAGGCGCCAGCGCCGCCGGTAGGTATGCTCGCCTGGGGGGCGAAGCTACGTGGTCGGCGCGGGATCCGGTTTCGGACGCCGTGCGGTCTCCGCGCCGCTTGGTGCGGGAGCCGTGACTCGAATAACCTCCTCGATACTTGATTCACCGTTGACAACCTTGCTCAGCGCCGCTTCCTGCAGGTAGATCATCTTGTTGCGACGGGCGTAGGCCAACGCACCCTTGAGGTCGCCGGCCACCAGAAGCCGGCGGGCTTCGTCGTCGATCATCATCACCTCAAACGCGCCGGTCTGACCAAGATAACCGGTGCCTCCACACACCGGACAGCTCTCAATCTTGTTCTTGACCTGAACCTTGCCATTGGCCCGGTACAGTCGGCTGACTTTTTTCGCCGGAAGATTCATCCTCTGGAGCTGTTCGAGTGTCGGCTGATAGGGCTGGCGGCAATTCGGGCAGAGCGTGCGCACGAGTCGTTGATTCGTCACGGCACGAAGCGTCCTCGCCGCTATCTTCAGATCGCCGACATATTTGACCCACTGGCGGATTTGCTCGGAGATCGTTTTGGCCTGCTGTGGGATGTAGATCAGCGGCCCCTGCAAACCGGGCGCCGCCGCGATTCTTGCGGTTTCATTGTCGGCCAGTGTAGCGAGCAGCACCACGTCGGGGTCTCGCCTGAGGATCGACTGCAGGTTCGTAGCGTAATCCACATCGGGATTGTTCGGGTCCCATTGGGCCTGATCAACGCCGTCAATCAACGCCAGGATTTCACGCTCCAGGGTCTTAATGTTGGAGGTGTAGGCGTCGTGCCTGGACATAAAGCTATACGCGGAGGTGGACAGCCCATGTCCGGGCGGAGCCCCAAGAAGGAGGACGCCGTGGCGCTCATGCGACGGCTCGAGCGCTCGCAGCGCGGCCAGTTGTGACCGCAGTAGCCCGAGCCCGTCAAACGGTTTGAGCAGTCGCTTGCTACGGTCGAAGTCGAGTTTCATCACCTGGCCGCTCGATGTGCCGGCGGTGATCAGTGTAATCTGCACTTCGCCGTCGGGGCCGAGCATTCGAAACTCCGCTGTCTGCCGTCTTCGGCGGTCCTCGATGTTCAGCGCGGCGATCTCCTTAAGGTACGCGATCAGATGCGCTGCTGATTCAGGCTGAAGCGGTTCGCGCTTGTATCGAATGCCGTCGATGGTCTGCGAGACCCTGCCGCCCCCTGTGCCGACGGTGAGTTCGATCTGAGTTGCCCGAGCGGCGACCGCCGGCGCGATCAGGTCCTCCGTCATGATGTGGATCGGATACAAAGGATCGTCTTTGGGGGGGACGTTGCGTTCGTTGCCCTTTGGGTCAATGAATCGCAGCATCGCGCCTCGGGCGCTGCGGGCGAGCTTGCGGGCTTCGAGTCTGGCAGCGAGTCCCTCGCCGCTGAGCTTGAATCGCTCGGTCTCGGGCACTGCACGGTTTCGAATCTGCCAGTAGGCGTAGAGGGGGGCAGCGAGGATGATCATGCCCACGGGCCAGCTGAGCCAGAACGTCGGCGGAATAAAGAGCATCGCCGCCAGCGCGGCCACCCCCGCAGCGAGATGAATGCCGTTCCACATCTGATGGTTGAGGTGGTAGAAGCGGGCGTCCTTGTCAAGCTTCGACGAGATCAGCCATGCCCACGGCACAAACGGCGCGAACATCAGCAGCGGCTTGTAAAAGCTCACCAATTGAGCGGAGACGTTCGCGACCAATATCTGCACGGTCATCTGATTGCGGCTCGTGGGGAATCAGGAGATGCCCTTGAGGCGCATCTTGAGTTCTTCCGGCTTTGGCGTCGCTTCCATCGCGACGCGATGATGAATCCATTCAGCTTCAACGAGCTCCACCAGCGCGCTGGTGAAGTCGATCATGCCTTCTTCCCGGCCTTGGCGGATGATGTCCAGCAACTCGCCCTCTCGGCCGTCAAGGATGTACTTCTGCACAGGCGGCGTGTTGATGAGGATTTCAATCGCGGGTATCCGGTGGATGTCCTCTCGCAACGTCGGCAGAAGTCGCTGGTAGATGATTGCTCGAAGGTTGTACGCCAGCAGCTTGCGGATATGGTCGCGCTCGGGCTCCGGGAACATGTCGAAGATGCGCCCGAACGCCTGCCAGGACGACGAGGCGTGGATCGTCCCGAAGACCACATGGCCGGTCTCCGCGGCGCGGATCGCCGCCTCGAACGTTTCGTAGTCACGCATCTCGCCCACCAACACCACATCCGGGTCCTCTCGCACCAGCGATCGCAGCGCCTCGCTGAAATCAATGCAATCGATGCCCACCTCGCGCTGATTGATCGTCGCCTTGTCGTCTTTGAAGATGTATTCGATCGGATCCTCGATGGTGACGATATGCACCCGCCTGCGTTCGTTGATGTACTGCAGCATGGATGCGATCGACGTTGATTTGCCGGACCCGGTGATGCCCGCAAAGAGAATCAGCCCCTGGGCGCTCAGGGCCAGATCCCCCAGCGTTTGCGGCAAGCGGAGGTCCTCGAAGGTCTTGATATTCGAGGTGATCAACCGGGCGGCCAATGAAGGCTTTCCCCGAGCCATGAACAGGTTGATCCGGAAGCGATCGTCCTCGTCATAGTCGTACGCGAAATCGATCGAGCCGTGGTGATGGAAATACGCGTACTGTTTTTCATCCAGCACGTCCTTGGCGATCTGGAACATCAACTGCTCCGAACACTCCTCAGTCTGCAGGTTCTTCAACGCGCCGCGGAGCCTGATCCGTGGAGGCAGATCGACTTTCACGATCAGGTCGGATGCCTCGTAGCGCACAGCCGCTTGGAGGTATTTCATCAGCATCCGCCGGCCTTCGCCCGGCACCGTCCCCTGATCGTGATGGACGGGATCACAGAGTTCCTCGGGGACTATTCTTGTCGTTGCAATCGTCACCTTGACCCTCCTGGTAGTTCTGCCGCCGGTTCCTTTCGCCGCCTCATCGACGGCCAAGCCACAACGCACGAACTCTGTGGAATCAATTCGATGCCGACCGAGCCGAGTTCCCCCTTTTCCATGCTCAACTTTCAGCCGGACCATTCGGTGGGCCGGACACGGCGGGAGAGTTCCCCGACTGGCCCGCTGATCTGAATCGAGCCTGTCGGGCGAGACGCTCTTGGCCGGCTCTTTCCTCCGTACGAAGATCTAGGCTACGCAGTTTCCGGCGAGCAGGGCAGGGCGTGTGGGCGCAGCCATCCATGTAGAATAGCACACCCAGGGTCGAAACCCAAGACATAACCGGCCCGAATCTCGGCCGAGGGTACGGCCCACGCGGCCTGCCGACGCCCACTCGTGGCGCGACGGATTTGACAAGTTCCGAGAATCCGCCCATCATTGGTCAATGGAACGCAAGATCGTCCAGCAAGGCATCACTTTCGACGACGTCCTGCTGCTTCCGGACTACAGCGAGGTCACGCCGGACAACGTCGATACGGCCACTCGCCTGACACGCAACATTCCGCTGAACGTCCCCTTGGTGTCCGCGCCCATGGACACCGTCACCGAGTCTGCGCTGGCCATTGCCCTGGCGCAGGAAGGCGGCATCGGAATCATCCACCGCAGCTTGACGCCCGACGAGCAGGCCCGGGAAGTGGCCAAGGTCAAGCGCAGCGAGAACGGCGTCATCAATGATCCCATAACGCTTGGCTTCGGCGACACGGTCGCTGGGGCGCTTCAACTGATGGACGAGCAGAACGTCTCGGGTTTTCCCGTGACCGATGATGGATCGAGCCGGGGCCGGGTCGTGGGAATCCTCACTCGCCGTGATATGAAATTCGTGATCGGATCATCCGACCGCCAGGTTGGGGAGGTGATGACCAAGACCAACCTGGTCACCGCTGCGCCGGGCACCACGCTCGAAGCGGCGGAATCCGTTCTCAACGAAGCTCG